>NZ_JBEXRA010000015.1:0-110030 GCF_040612855.1 Streptomyces sp. NPDC006332 | reverse complement strand
TACAGCTACACCGGGGCCGCCTCGATGTACGCGATGACCGGCGACGGCGACACCGCCATCACGTACCTGCACGTCGCCGGCGACGACGAGCGGGGCGCCCGGCTGGTCACCGAGCACCTCATCGCGCTCGGCCACCGCCGCATCGCGCACCTCGCGGGCTACGGCGCCGTCGGTGAACTGCGCAGACGCAGTTTTGAGGCGGTGATGCGCGCCCACGGCCCGGCCGACCAGGCTCCCGTCGAGGCCGGCGACATGACGGAGGAGGGCGGCTTCCGCACGGCTGTCCGGCTGTTGAGCCGACGCGAGCGGCCGACCGCCGTCGTGGCCGTCAACGACATCGCCGCCGTCGGCGTGCTCTCGGCCGCCGAGGAACTGGGTCTGCGCGTCCCCGAGGACCTGTCCGTCACCGGCTACGACAACACGAGCATCTCCCGGCTGCGCCACCTGTGGCTCACCACGGTCGACAACGCCGGGCACGAGGTCGGCCGTCGCGCCGCCCGCTGCCTCCTGGACCGCTTCGACGGAGCCGGGGGAGCGGGCCGGACCCAACTGGCCACGCCCACCCTGGAGATCCGCGGAACGACGGCACCACCGCGGACGGGCACGCCGGACCCCGCGTCCGCGACCTGACCCCGCCATACCGGTCCCGGGCGAGCGCGGCTGGAGAACCCGCCCGCACCCCGAGCGATACAGCCGACAAAATTGTTGACAATGTTGTCTGGCTAGATTTAGGTTCGACAGGCACTCACTCAGGGAGGGCGCAATGCCGAAAGAAGCCCGTCCGAGCACCGGAGAGCAAGCCAGACAGCACGCCCTCACACAGCTGCGGCAAGCGATCCTGCACGGCGACATGGCACCGGCACAGCGGCTGGTGGAGAACGAACTCGCCGAGCAGTTCGGTGTGACACGGGCGAGCATCCGCGCGGCACTGATCGATCTGGAGGCCCAGGGTCTCGTCGAGCGGATCCGTAACCGCGGCTCGCGGGTGCGGGTGGTGACCGTGGAGGAAGCGGTCGCCATCACCGAGTGCCGCATGGTCCTCGAAGGGCTGTGCGCGGCGAAGGCGGCCACCCTGGCCGACGACGACCAACTGGCCGAACTGACGGACCTGGGCACGGCGATGGCCAAGGCCGTGGCCGACGGCGAACCCGTGACCTACTCCGACCTCAACCACGAACTGCACACCAGGATCCGGGAGTTCTCCGGTCAGCGGACGGCCTTGGAGCTGCTGGAGCGACTCAACGCCCAACTGGTCCGCCACCGCTTCCAGTTGGCCCTGAGGCCGGGACGTCCGCAGCAGTCCCTGGGCGAGCATCTGGCGATGATCGAGGCGATCAGCGCCAGGGACCCGCAGGCGGCCGAGGCGGCCGTCCGTGCCCACCTCACCAGCGTGATCGAGGCGCTGCGCGACTGAGCCGCGCGAGGCGGGCGCACACCTGTCCACCCCGGCGAGTGAGCCGAGGGGGCGCACCGGTGGCGAACGCGCGACCATGCCGCGGCCCGAAGGGCCGAGCACGGCCCGGGGCTCGACATCGGCTGGGACCTCCCGAGGTGAACCGTCCGAACAGAGAGCGATACGAGCCATGACGCACGCAGGCGCCGCGCCCGCCACCCCACGATCGACACTCGTCATCACCGCGCACGCCGGGGACTTCGTGTGGCGGGCCGGCGGAGCCATCGCGCTGGCCGCCTCCCGCGGGGAGAAGGTCACCATCGCCTGCCTGACCTTCGGTGAGCGGGGCGAGTCGGCCAAGGCATGGCGCGAGGGCAGGCGACTGGACGAGATCAAGGCGATACGCCGGGACGAGGCCGAGCGCGCCGCCGCCACCCTCGGTGCCGAGGTCCGCTTCTTCGACGCCGGCGACTATCCCCTGGTGGTCACCGCCGAGTTGACCGACCGGCTCGTCGCCGTCCACCGGGAGACCCAGCCCGACATCGTGCTGACCCACCCGGTCGAGGACCCGTACAACGGCGACCACCCGGCCGCCAACCGTATGGCGCTGGAGTCCCGGATCCTCGCGCAGGCCATCGGCTACCCGGGGGAGGGCGAGATCATCGGCGCCCCGCCGGTCTTCTACTTCGAGCCGCACCAGCCCGAGATGAGCGGGTTCAAGCCCGAAGTCCTGCTCGACATCACCGAGGTGTGGGACACCAAGCGCAAGGCGATGGAGTGCCTCGGAGCCCAGCGGCACCTGTGGGACTACTACACCGACCTCGCCGTGCGCCGGGGCGTCCAGCTCAAGCGCAACGCCGGGCCCAACCTGGGGCTGGCCCACAAGACGATGGCCGAGGCGTACATGCGCCCGTACCCGCAGATCGCGAAGGAGTTGGCGTGAGCGTGCTGAGGCGCGGCGCGGGCCGGGGGTCCGTGCGGCGAAGCGAGTCGGGCACCGTGCCGCGGCGGAGCCGCAGCGGAGCTCGGCGGAAGGGGAAAGCGTGAGCGGAGTGATCGTCACCGACCCGCCGAAGACGGACGCGAAGGACGTCGAGGCGCTCGCCGGGTTCGGCGTGGCCACCGTCAGCGAGGCGCTGGGCCGCACCGGTCTGCTCGGGCCCGGGATCCGTCCCGTCCAGCAGGGCGTACGGGTCGCCGGCACCGCTGTCACCGTGCTCAGCTGGCCCGGCGACAACCTCATGATCCACGCGGCCGTGGAGCAGTGCGGCGAGGGCGACTTCCTGGTCGTCACCACCACCTCCCCGTCCACCGACGGCATGTTCGGCGAGCTGTTCGCCACCGCGCTCCAACGGCGGGGGGTGCGCGGTCTGATCATCAACGCCGGCGTCCGCGACACGCAGGAACTGCGGGACATGGGCTTCCCCGTCTGGTCCCGGGCGGTCTGCGCGCAGGGCACCGTCAAGGCCACCGGGGGCTCGGTCAACGTCCCGGTCGCGATCGACGGACAGGTCATCCGCCCCGGCGACGTGGTTCTCGCCGACGACGACGGCGTGGTGGTCGTCCCGCGTGAACGCGCCCGCGCCACCGTGAGCGCGTCCGAGGCCCGGGAAGCCAAGGAGGCTGGGGCCCGTGCCGCCTTCCTCGACGGCCAACTGGGCCTGGACCGCTACGGGTTGCGCGAGACGCTCCAGCGTCTGGGCGTGCGGTACCGGACCCATGAGGAGTACGAGCGGGAGCGGTCGTGACCCACGGCTTCGACGGGGTGCCGTGCCTGCTGATGCGGGGCGGCACCTCCAAGGGCGCCTACTTCCTCGCCGACGACCTCCCCGCCGAACCGGCCTCGCGTGACGCGCTGTTGCTGCGCCTCATGGGCAGCCCGGACGAGCGGCAGATCGACGGCCTGGGCGGCGCGCACCCGCTCACCAGCAAGGTGGCCGTGGTCGCGCCGTCGACCGACCCGGACACCGACGTCGACTATCTGTTCCTCCAGGTCGGTGTCGGAGAACCCGAAGTGAGTGACCGTCAGAACTGCGGGAACATCCTCGCCGGCGTCGGCCCGTTCGCCGTCGAGCGCGGGATCGTGCCGGCGGGGGAGGAGCGGACCGCCGTCCGTATCCGCATGGTCAACACCGGTGACCGGGCCACCGCGACCTTCCCGACCCCCGGCGGCCGGGTGCGCTACACCGGGGACGCCGAGATCTCGGGCGTGCCCGGGACGGCCGCGCCGGTCGTCATCGAGTTCCCGCCCGGCGCCCGGAACCTGCTGCCCACCGGCAACATCCGGGACGAGATCGACGGCACGCCGGTCACCTGCGTGGACAACGGCATGCCGACGGTCCTCGTCGAGGCCGCCTCGCTCGAGGTCACCGGCTACGAACCGCCCGCCGAACTGGAGGGGGACCGGAAGCTGGCCGACCGGCTACGCACGATCCGTCTGGAGGCGGCCCGTGTGATGGGTCTCGGTGACGTCTCGAACGCCACCGTGCCCAAGCTCACCCTCCTCGCCCCGCCCCGCGAGGGAGGCGCGATCACCACCCGCACCTTCGTTCCGGTGCGCTGTCACCCGGCGATCGGGGTGCTGGGCGCGGCGAGTGTCGCGGCCGGCCTGCGCGTCGACGGCAGCGTGGGCGCGGACCTCGCGGCACTCGACGCCGACAGCGACCGCGTGCGCATCGAACACCCCACCGGATTCCTGGACATCGAGAGCAGCCTCGGGACCACCCCCGCCGGCCTGCCCACCGCCCGCCGTACCGCCGTCGTCCGCACGGCCCGCAAGATCTTCGACGGTGTCGTCTTCCCCCGGTCCGCCGAGACGGCACCGATCCCCCCGCGAACCCCAGGAGGCCAAGGATGACCCCGCCGCTCGGCGACATCGCCCATATCGGGCACGCCCAGCTGTTCACCCCGGACCTGGACGCCAGCGTCTCCTTCTTCACCGACTTCCTCGGGCTCACCGTCAACGGTCAGCACGGGGACACGGTCTACCTGCGGACCTTTGACGACTACGAGCACCACAGCCTGGTACTCACCGCCCGCGAGCAGCCCGGCCTCGGCCGGCTCGCCCTGCGCACCTCCAGCGAGGCGGCCCTCGAACGCCGTATCAAGGCGGTCGAGGAGGCGGGCGGCACCGGCCACCGGGTCGAGGACGAGCCGGGCCTCGGCATGCTGTACGTCACCACCGACCCGGACGGCCACGAGCACGCCCTGTACTGGGAGAGCGAGCACTACCGGGCCCCCGACGAGCTCAGGCCCGCGCTCAAGAACCAGCCGCAGGCCAAGCCCAACCGGGGCGTGGGCGTACGGCGCCTGGACCACGTCAACTTCCTCGCCGCCGACGTGCTCGCCAACTCCGAGTTCCAGCAGGACGTGCTGGGCGCCCGGCCCACCGAGCAGATCCTGCTGGACTCGGGCACGGTCGCGGCGCGCTGGCTGACGTACACCAACAAGTCGTACGACGTCGTCTACACCTCGGACTGGACCGGCAGCGCCGGGAGGCTGCACCACATCGCCTTCGCGACCGACACCCGCGAGGACATCCTGCGCGCGGCCGACCTCGCCATCGACAGCGGCGTGTTCATCGAGACGGGCCCGCACAAGCACGCCATCCAGCAGACGTTCTTCCTGTACGTCTACGAGCCCGGCGGCAACCGTATCGAGTTGTGCAACCCGCTCACCCGACTTGTCCTGGCCCCCGACTGGCCGCTGATCACCTGGACCGAGCAGGAGCGGAAGAAGGGGCAGGCCTGGGGCCTGAAGACCATCGAGTCCTTCCACACGCACGGGACGCCACCGGTCGCGTGACACCGACTCCTTTCACCCCGGCGGAGCTCAATTGTCGATGAGATTGTTGACAAAAACGTTGACGTCTATCGGCAGGCGTCCCTAACGTCGGGGCACCCCGCTCGCACGAGAGGAATACAAGGATGTCTTCCGCCCCCGCGCTCTCCGCCCGCGGCAGCAGACTGGCCCTTCTGGTCGTCGGTCTGTGCTGGCTGGCCGTGCTCTTCGACGGCCTCGACATGTTCATCTACGGCTCGGTGCTGCCGCACCTGCTGGAGACGAAGACCTTCGGCCTCACTCCGGACACCGCGGGCGACCTCGGCAGCTACGCCACCTTCGGCATGCTGGTCGGCGCCCTGACCGCCGGCACGATCGCCGACCGGGTCGGCCGCAAGAAGCTGATGGTCGCCTCCGTGACTCTCTTCTCGCTGGCCTCCGGCGTGTGCGCGACGGCGGACAGCGTGGCCGTCTTCGGCCTCGGCCGGACCCTGGCCGGCGTCGGCCTCGGTGGCCTGCTGCCCACCGCGATCAGCATGGTCTGCGACTACGCCCCGCGCGGCCGCGGCGCCCTCGTCATCGGCCTGCTGATGACCGCGCACCACGCGGGCGGCATCCTCTCCGCCTATGTGGCCAAGTGGCTCGTCGAGCCGGTCGGCTGGCGCGCCGCGTTCTGGGTCTGCGTGCTGCCGCTGCTGTTCGCCCCCGTTCTCGCGAGGTTCCTGCCCGAGTCACTGAGCTTCCTGGTCGCGGGCGGCCGTACCGACGAGGCCCGCGCGCTGGCCGACCGCTACGACGTCGAGCTTCCGGCCGCGAAGTCCGACGAACGGGACGCGGCCGACCGCTGGACCAACCTGGCCGACCTGTTCCGCGGCGGCGAGTGGATCCAGACCCTGCTGTACTGGCTCGCCTCCTTCGGCGGCCTTCTCCTGGTGTACGGCGTCGCCACCTGGCTGCCCACCCTGATGCGGGCCGAGGGCTACGAGCTCGGCTCGGCGCTGACCTTCGTGGTCGTCTTCAACCTCGGCGGCATCGTGGGCATGCTGATCGCCGGCCGGGCCGCGGACATCTTCGGAGCCCCACGCATCTCGGCGATCTGGTTCGCCCTGACCGCCGCCGGCGTGTTCCTGCTCAGCGTGCACATGCCGATGAGTGTGACGATGGTCGTCGTCTTCCTGACGGGTGTGTTCCTCAACAGCGCCCAGACGATGATCTATGCGACGGTGTCGATCCGCTCCCGGGCGGACAACCGGGCCACCGCGGTCGGTTGGACCTCCGGCATGGGCCGCTTCGGCGCGGTCTTCGGACCCTGGCTCGGCGGCCAGTTGCTCGCCGCGGGCAACGGCGACTGGGGCTTCACCGCCTTCGCGCTCGCCGGAATGTCGTCCATGGTCTTCATCGGCATCGCCGCCGTACGCGGTGTCGAGAAGGCGCCCGAGAACGGCGCCGAGCAGGGGCTGGCCGGCGCGCACTGAGTACGAGCGAGCTGCTCACCGGCGTGCCGGGCGGGGCGCCGGGCCGCGTGTTGAAACGGATCTCAGTGCCTGGTGCGCACACCGTCGAGGGCCACGGAGAGCACCCGATCGCGCTGGGCGTCGTCGTCGAAGGTCGTCCCGGTGATGCCCGCGACCATCCGCAGCAGGTCGGTGAAGTCCATGTCGGTGCGCGCCTCGCCCGCCTTCTGGGCCCGTTCGAGCAGCGGGCCGCCGGCAGCGTACATCGACTCGCGGCACGCGGCGAAGATCTCCGACTCGTCGTTGAGCGCCTCGCGGACGGCGCGCTTGGTGACCATGTACCCCGCGAACCTGTCCAGCCAGGCGGTCAGAGCCTCCCAGGGCCCCCGGTCGGCGACCTCCTCGGCGGCCCTGCACAGGGCGTTGACGTCGTCCGCGTAGACACTCTCGAAGAGCTGGCGGCGGGTGGGGAAGTTCCGGTACAGCGTGCCGATGCCGACGCCCGCGCGCCGGGCGATGTCCTCCAGGGAGGCTTCCGCGCCGTGCTCCGCGAACGCCTCGCGGGCGGCGGCCAGCAGGGCGTCGTAGTTGCGGGCGGCGTCCTTCCGGTGCGGTCGCCGGGACGCGACGATCTCGCTGACGGGGAACGGCTGGGCGGTCACGGCTGCCTCCCGGGCGGCGGACGAGGTTGAAGCGGAGGTATGCCTCCGCTACAGTGGAGGGGTACCTCCACTTTACCAGTGCGGGGTGCGCTCGCCGTGGATGCGTGCGGCCGCACGCATCGGCGACGGGACGACACCCCCGCGATCCCGCACCGTACTCACCACGGGCCCCGCGAAGACGCAGCCCGTGAGTCCCTCACCTTTCCGCGACCGCTCACCACGGCCGTCGTTTCGTGCCCGTGCCGCCCCGGCGTGCACCGGGCCGGCGCGACCGTGGGTCGAGGCGTCGGCCGCAACCCGTGTTCGGAGAGGCACTTTCCATGCCCCGCAAATCCACCCGTCTCACCTTCGCCGTCCTCGCGACCGGCGCCGGTGTGTTCTCCATGCTGCAGTCGCTGATCGCGCCGGCTCTGCCGACCGTCCAGCACGCGCTGCACACCTCGCAGTCCACCGCGACCTGGGTGATGACCGCCTATCTGCTGTCCGCCTCGATCTTCACCCCGATCCTCGGCCGGGTCGGCGACCTGATCGGCAAGAAACGCACCCTCGTCGCCGTCCTGGTGACCGTCGCCGTCGGCTGTCTGCTCGCCGCGCTCGCGCCGAGCATCGGCCTCCTGATCGTCGCCCGGGTCGTCCAGGGCGTCGGCGGCGCCCTGTTCCCGCTGTCCTTCGGCATCATCCGGGACGAGTTCGCCCCCTCCGAGGTGAGCGGCAGCATCAGCAACCTGTCCGCCGTGATCGCGGCGGGCGGCGGCGTCGGCATGGTGGCCGCCGGACCCATCGTCAGCGCGCTGGACTACCGGTGGCTGTTCTGGATCCCGGTCGCCATCGTGGCCGCCGCCACGCTCATCGCCGTACGGTATGTGCCCGAGTCGCCCCGCAGGGCGCAGGGGCAGGTCAACTGGCTCGGCGCCGCGCTGCTGTCGGCGTGGCTGGTCGCCCTGCTGCTGCCGCTCAGTCAAGCGGCCGTGTGGGGTTGGGGCTCGGCGCGGGTTCTCGGTCTGTTCGCCGCCGCCGTAGTCCTGTTCGCGCTGTGGCTCGCCGCCGAGGCCCGCTCCAGCACCCCGCTGATCGATCTGCGGGTCATGCGGCTGCCGACCGTGTGGACCACCAACACCGCCGCACTCCTCTTCGGCGCCGGCATGTACGCGATCTGGTCCTTCCTGCCCGGATTCGTGCAGACGCCGTCGTCCGCCGGGTACGGCTTCGGCGCGAGCGTCACCGCCGCCGGACTGCTGATGCTGCCGATGCTGGTCGCGATGTTCCTCTCCGGCGTGCTCAGCGGCCGCCTGGAACCGGTCCTCGGCGCCAAGGCCCTTCTGACCACCGGCGCCGCGCTCGGCGCGCTCGCCTGCGGCATCCTCGCCCTCTGGCACGACGAGCAATGGCAGATCGCCCTCGTCGCGGGAGTGTTCGGCCTCGGTGTCGGCCTCGCCTTCGCCTCCATGGCCAACCTGATCGTGGGCAGCGTCCCCGCCGACCAGACCGGCGCGGCCACCGGCATGAACGCCAACATCCGCACCATCGGCGGCTCCATCGGCGCCGCGGTCACCAGCGTCCTGGTCACCGGCCGCCTCCAGCCCTCGGGCCTGCCGTACGCCTCCGGCTACACCCACGGCTTCACCCTGCTCGCCGTGCTCTGCCTGGCCGCGGCGCTGGCCGCGCTGCTGGTGCCGGTCCGACGCGACGGCCGTACGACGGGCCGCCCCCGCGCCGCGGGCGGCGCCACCGCCGAGGAGCAGGTGGTCGCGGCTCCCGGCGCGCGCGGCTGACGTGCGCGCATGGGGTAGGGTTGACCCGCGCGCTCACACGGGCGACCGTGCGAGCGCACCGGGACGTGGCGCAGCTTGGTAGCGCACTTGACTGGGGGTCAAGGGGTCGCAGGTTCAAATCCTGTCGTCCCGACTTTACGAAGTCGCAGATCAGGGGCCGTTTCAGAGGAGATCTGAAACGGCCCCTCGGTCATTCCTGAGGGACCGCTTCCCAGCGGCACACCCAGGTGGTCCGCGCCTGGCTTACGCAGTACGAGTGAATGAACCGACGGTTTCGATCAGTGCCGGGTGCCGGATCTTACGCTTCCCCCATGGAACCGGGGCCTGTTGGGTGAGGCCCTGGCGGGCGGCGGGCCGGTGGAAAGGCGCACCTGATGTCGGGGTTGGGGAAGTCGCCGGACGTGCTCAGGCGCCGGGCGGAACGCTTCCACCGGACCTGGGCGCGGACCCGGGGCGCGGTGGGCGTGGCAGGTCTCCTGGGAACAGTGCTGACGTTCGGCGGGTTGTGGGCCGCCGGTGGCGGGGCGGCGCGGATGGCGGCTTTCGGTCCGTCCGCCGGCTGCTGGGGGTTGGCGGCCTCCCTGATGCTCCGCGCGCGGGGAACGAGCGGAAGGGTGCGGACGCGTCTGCTGCTGTTAGGGGGCTCCGCGGTAGCCGGAGGCGTGTACCGGGGAGCGGTCACCGTGCTGTCCGTTCAGCCTCCGGCTTCGGGAGGGGACGGGCGATCGGTGCTGGGTTCTGTGCTGGTCATTGGCGTGACCCTGACGGTCGGCCTGGGGGTGGCCGGTCTGGTGGTCGCGGCCGACGCCGGTACAGGTCGGCAGGTGTTGCTGCGGCGTGTGCTCGACGGGGTCGTCACGGCCGGGGCGGTGTTCATGACGGGATGGGTGCTGCTGCGGGGGGCCGTCGACGGTTGGCGGCTGGGGACGGGCATGGTCGGTGTTCTGTGGGCAGCGGAGGTCGCGTTCCTCAGTTTTCTGCTCGCCCTGCACCGTCTCGTACGGAGCGACCAGCGAGTCACCCTGTGGTTCGGGTTCGCCGGGGTGTCCCTCATGCTGATCGGGGACACCGGGCGACTGTGGGCGGGCGGCCCGCACGGCCCCGACGTGATGGCCTGTCAGCTGGTCGACCTCTGCGTCACCGCGGGGCTGCTGGTGGTCGCTGTCAGCCCGTGGGTGTCCGGTGGGGCGAGCGTGCTGGGCACCGCGCAACCGCGGCTGCGATGGGGGATGGAGGGTGCGGCGGCGTTCATTCCGCTGACCGTCTGCACGGCCACGGCACTGGGATATGTGCTTGCTCCCCCTGCCCGGGACCCGGTGCCGCTGTTGGTCGGCGGAACGGCACTGCTGAGCCTGTGGGCTCGCCAGAGGTTCCTGCGGAGGGAGAGCTCCAGGAACGGCGACTGAGTCCTCGTGCGGCCGCCCTCCTGGGACGGTTCCCGGTCGGCGAGCCGGCTCAGCGGTGTCCTGAAACGCCGGGGTACGCGGCCGATGTCCGTCGGTACGCTCAGCCCGTGATGGAGCGCTGGAAGCAGCACGTGTCCCGTCATCCCCTTGTCGGCGCGCTGGAGTTGACGCTCGCCTGGCACGTGGTGCTGGTGCTGTGCGCCAAGGTGGTCCTGCCGCCCTTGGCCCCGTCCTGGTTCCCGGATCTCGGGGCCGCACTGGTCAACGCGGTCTGCGCCGCGGGCGCCTGGTTCGTGCTGTGGCGCTGGGGGTGGCTGCGCGTGGCCGGGGTCGCCTCGCTCGGCAGGCCGCGACGCTGGTGGCTGGCGGCGCCCATGCTCCTGGTCGCCGCCGCGTACGCCCTCGCAGGCCTCACCGGCAACCAGACCGTCCTGGTCAGCTCCCTCGTCTCACTGCTGTGGGTCGGGATCAACGAGGAGGTGTACAGCCGTGGCCTGGTGCAACAGGCCCTCACCCCGCTCGGCCCGTTGCGCGCCGCGGTCGGGGTGGGCGTCCTGTTCGGGGCCGGGCACCTGCAGAACCATCTGTTCTTCGGGGCCCCGCTGGGCGACGCCCTGTGGCAGATGCTGTCGGCCGCGTTGTTCGGCTTCACCTGCGCCGCTCTGCGCTGGACGATCGGGTCGGTGTGGCCGATGGTCCTCGTGCACGCGCTCGACGACTTCTTCCAGATCCGTTCCCCGGGCGCGGCTCCCGACTGGTGGCAGGTGTGCGTCTACGTTCTCCACGCCGGGTACGGAGTGTGGTTGCTGCGCCGGTACGGCACGGTGGGGGGCCCGATGGCCGAGCATGCTCCCGCCAAGGACTCCGACGGGAGCGTGCCGCGGTGACCGGGCCCGCCGACGTCAGCCGGCCGGCGCTTAGGGCGTGTTGCGAAAGTCCCGCCTGCCTGGCGACGCCATGCACGCTCCCCCACTGCCTTAACGGCGTGGGAGGTGCCCCCACTCGCCGCACCGGGCGAAAGCCCGAGTACATCCAGTACGAGGGCATCCGCCCGGCACGCCGAGAGCACGCTCCCCCACTCTCGGCTGCGCTCGAGCGGGGGGACCCCCATGACGCCGCCAGGCCCGCCCTCCGGGCGGACGACGGGACTTTCGCAACACGCCCTAGGACTCGTACGCGTAGAACCCGCGACCGCTCTTGCGCCCGAGGTGGCCGGCGGCGACCATGCGGCGCAACAGCGCGGGGGGCGCGTAGAGCGGCTCCTTGAACTCCTCGTACATGGACTCGGCGACTGCCTGGGCGGTGTCCAGGCCGATGAGGTCGAGCAGGCGGAGCGGGCCCATGGGGTGGGCGCAGCCGAGTTCCATGCCCTGGTCGATGTCGTCGGGACGCGCGGCGCCGGACTCCACCATGCGGACCGCGCTGAGCAGGTAGGGCACGAGGAGGGCGTTGACCACGAAGCCGGAGCGGTCGGGTGCCTGGATGGGCTGCTTGCCGAGCGCCGCGGCCAGGGCGCGGGTGCGCTCGATCGTGTCCGGGACGGTGGTGAGGGCGGGGATCAGCTCGACCAACTGCTGCACCGGCACGGGGTTGAAGAAGTGCATGCCGATGACCTGGCCCGGCCGTCCGGTCACCACGGCGAGGTCGACGATGGGGATCGACGACGTGTTGGTGGCCAGGACCGCCGCCGGGTCCTCCAGCGTCTTGTCCAGCTTCTGCAGGATGTCGGTCTTGATGTCGCGGTTCTCGGCGACGGCCTCGATGACGAACTGACGGTCGGCGAGGTCACCGAGATCGTGGGTGAAGGACAGCCGGGCGAGGGCCTGTTCGCGTTGCTCCTCGCCGAGTTTGCCGCGTCCCACCGCCCGGTCGAGGGAGGCGGTGATACGGCGGCGGCCTGCCTCGACCGCGTCGGGGGTGGCTTCGGCGACGCGGACGTCGATACCGCTGCGGGCGGCGACCTCGGCGATGCCGGAGCCCATGAGGCCGCAGCCGACGACGCCGAGACGGGTGACGGGATCCATCTGTTGTCCTGTTCGTTGGGTCAGACGTTACGGCGGTACTGGCCGCCGACCTCGAAGAACGCGTCGGTGATCTGCTGCAGGGAGCAGACCCGGGCGGCGTCCATCAGGACGGCGAAGACGTTGCCGCCTTCCATCGCCGCGTTCCTGAGGGCGGCCAGGGCGGCGTGGGCCGGCTCGTGGTGGGAGGCCTGGTAGGTGCGCACGCGATCCAGCTGGGACTGCTTCTCGTCCTCGGTGGCGCGGGCGAGTTCGATGGCGCCCGGTTCGGCGGTGTCGGCGTGCGGGTTGCGGAAGGTGTTGACGCCGATGAGGGGCAGGGTGCCGTCGTGCTTGCGCTGCTCGTAGAGCATCGACTCGTCCTGGATGCGGCCCCTCTGGTAGCCGGTCTCCATCGCGCCGAGCACGCCGCCGCGTTCACTGATCCGCTCGAACTCCTGCAGGACCGCCTCTTCGACCAGGTCGGTGAGCTCGTCGATGATGAACGACCCCTGGAGGGGGTTCTCGTTCATCGCGAGGCCCCACTCCCGGTTGATGATCAGCTGGATGGCCAGGGCCCGTCGGACGGAGTCCTCGGTGGGGGTGGTGACCGCCTCGTCGTAGGCGTTGGTGTGCAGGCTGTTGCAGTTGTCGTAGATGGCGATGAGCGCCTGGAGAGTGGTGCGGATGTCGTTGAAGTCCATCTCCTGCGCGTGCAGGGAGCGTCCGGAGGTCTGGACGTGGTACTTCAGCTTCTGGGAACGCTCGCCCGCGTCGTACTTCTCCTTCATCGCGACGGCCCAGATACGGCGGGCGACGCGGCCGAGGACGGAGTACTCGGGATCCATGCCGTTGGAGAAGAAGAACGACAGGTTGGGCGCGAAGTCGTCGATGTGCATGCCACGGGCCAGGTACGCCTCCACGTAGGTGAAGCCGTTGGCCAGGGTGAAGGCGAGCTGGCTGATGGGGTTCGCGCCGGCTTCGGCGATGTGGTAGCCGGAGATGGACACCGAGTAGAAGTTGCGGACCTTGTTCTCGATGAACCACTCCTGGATGTCCGCCATCATCCGCAGGGAGAACTCGGTGGAGAACAGGCAGGTGTTCTGGCCCTGGTCCTCCTTGAGGATGTCGGCCTGCACGGTGCCCCGCACGTTCGCCAGCGCGTGCGCGCGCAGTTCGGCCGCCTCCTCGGGTGAGGGGTCACGTCCCTCCACGGCCCGGAAGCGGTCGCTCTGCTGGTCGACGACGGTGTTGAGGAAGAACGCCAGGATGGTCGGCGCGGGCCCGTTGATCGTCATGGAGACCGAGGTCGTCGGCGCGACCAGGTCGAAGCCGTCGTAGAGCGTCTTCATGTCGTCGAGCGTGGCCACCGAGACGCCGGAGGTGCCGACCTTGCCGTAGATGTCGGGGCGTTCGTCCGGGTCGCGGCCGTAGAGGGTGACGGAGTCGAAGGCGGTGGACAGGCGGGTGGCCGGCTGCCCCTCGGAGAGCAGCTTGAAGCGTCGGTTGGTGCGGAACGGGTCGCCCTCGCCGGCGAACATCCGCGCCGGATCCTCACCGTCGCGCTTGAAGGGGAACACCCCCGCGGTGAAGGGGAAGTAGCCGGGCAGGTTCTCCCGGCGCCAGAACCCCACCAGCTCCCCGTGGTCGGTGAAGCGGGGCAGCGCGACGCGGGGGATCTTGTTGCCGGAGAGGGACTCGCGGGTCAGCTTGGTGCGGATCTCCTTGTCGCGGACCTTCACGACCTGCTCGTCACCGGAGTACGCGGCGACGACGGAGGGCCATGTCTCGATCTGTTCGACGATGTCGTGCGGGAGCTGCCTGCGGGCGTCGTCGAGCAGCGACTGCACGTTCCCGGCGTCGGATCCGGCGTCGACGAGCTCACCCCTGACCGTCTCCAGGCGCTGCACCCGCCGGGCCGCCTCGGCCAGACGGCCGGTCTCGGTGTGGTAGGCGCGGACGGTGTCGGTGATCTCGGCGAGGTAGCGCACCCGGTCCGCCGGCACCACCTGTCGGATGCCCGACGAATGGCGCACTTCGACCGGCGCCAGCGCGCCCTGAGACAAGGGCAGCCCCTTCTCGGCGAGCACCGTCTTCAGGTGCTGGTGCAGGGCGGTGACGCCGTCGTCGTTGAAGGTCGCCGCCGACGTGCCGTACACCGGCATGTCCTCGGGCCGCATGCCGAACGCCTCGCGGTTGCGGACCAGTTGACGGCCGACGTCGCGCATCGCGTCCTTGGCGCCGCGCCGCTCGAACTTGTTGATCGCCACCACGTCGGCGAAATCGAGCATGTCGATCTTCTCCAGCTGCGAGGCGGCACCGAACTCCGGCGTCATCACGTACAGCGAGGTGTCGACGAACGGCACGATCGCCGCGTCGCCCTGGCCGATGCCCGGCGTCTCCACGATCACCAGGTCGAACCCGGCGGCCTTCACGACGTCGATCACGTCGGACAGGTGCTCGGGCAGCTCGCGGCTGCCGCGGGTGGCCAGGCTCCGGAAGAAGACCCGGCTCCCGTCGAGGGAGTTCATCCGGATCCGGTCACCGAGCAGCGCCCCGCCGCCACGGCGCCGGGTCGGGTCGACCGCGATCACCGCGATCCGCAGCTTGTCCTGCTGGTCCACCCGGAAGCGGCGCACCAACTCGTCGGTCAGCGACGACTTCCCCGACCCTCCGGTGCCGGTGATGCCGAGAACCGGAACCGGCCGGGCCGGGGCGCCGAGGTCCTCCAGGAACTTCGGCGGCAGCTTGCCGAGTTCGGCGCCGGTGATGGCGCGGGCGACAGCGAACCGGTCGCCGGCCAGCACGGCGGCCGGGTCGGCGGGCTTGCCGTCCCACAGGTCGAAGTCACAGTCCCGCACGACCGAGTTGACCATCCCGGCGAGGCCCAGCCGCTGCCCGTCCTCGGGAGAGAAGATCGTGACCCCGCTCCGGCGCAGCCGGGTGATCTCCTCGGGCACGATCACGCCGCCGCCACCGCCCACCACCCGGACGTGGTCCGCTCCCTGCGCGCGCAGTGACTCGACCAGGTACTCGAAGTACTCGACATGTCCGCCCTGGTAGGAGGAGACCGCCACACCGTGGGCGTCTTCCTCCAGCGCCGCGTCCACGACCTCGCGCACCGACCGGTTGTGTCCCAGGTGGATCACCTCGGCGCCCTGGGACTGGAAGATCCGTCGCATGATGTTGATCGACGCGTCGTGCCCGTCGAACAGGGCGGACGCGGTGACCAGGCGGACAGGATGCACGGGGCGGTGCAGGTCGCTCATCGGGGCCTTCCCGGACAGATCGGGGGGAGCTCTGGCTGAAGAAATACTAGGACGTCCTAGTAAATGACAGAAGGCGATGACCGTGTGACCAGAAGCACAGAGGTGGAGTGCGGTGAGGCGAGGGGTGATCTCACCGGCACGGGCTCACCCTCTCGGCGGTCTGGCTGAGAAAAACGCGTGGACTGCGTGACCGCCGTCGCAGGACACTGCGGTTTCGACGCATATGGCGGGGTGCCGTACGACATCACGGAGTGAGGATGGAATCGTCGGAATCACGCGAGGCCCCTTGGGGCAAGACCAGGGCCAGGGGCTCGGTGCTCCTCGCACTTCGTTACTACGGACGGGAGCTGGTCAGGCTCCGGTGGCTGACGGTGCCCGCGATGCTGGCGTGCGCGCTGGGCAACATCGGCCTCAACTACATCGCACCGCTGATCGTCGCGAAGCTCGTCGGCAACATCGCCGACGACCCCGGTATCGCCGTCGGCACCACGCTGCCCTACGTCCTCGGCTTCGCCGGTGTCCTGCTGCTCGCGGAGACGCTGTGGCGCGTCGGCCTGCACTGTCTGAACCGTCTTGACGCCCGCGGCATCGAGCACCTGTACGTGCTCGGCATGGACGAGCTGTTCGCCAAGGACGCCGCGTTCTTCCACGACAACTTCGCCGGGTCGCTGACCAAGCGGGTCCTGAGCTTCGCCTCCCGCTTCGAGGACTTCGTCGACACCCTGACGTTCCAGGTGGTGGGCAGCTTCGTGCCGTTGGCGTTCGGGTCGGTGGTGCTGTGGCGCTACGAGCCGCTGCTCGTCGCCGGGTTGCTGGTGATGATCGCGCTGACCGCGGTGTGCGTGGTGCCCCTGATCCGCCGCCGCCAGGCGCTCGTCGACCGCCGCGAGGAGGCGATCGCCCGGGTGTCGGGCCATGTCGCCGACAGCCTGATGAACATGGACACGGTCCGGGCGTTCGCCGCCGAGGAACGCGAGGCCGCGGAGCACCGGTCCCGGGTCGCCGCGTCGCGGCGGCTCACGCTGAGGTCGTGGGACTACGGCAACCTGCGCATCGACACGCTGGTCGCGCCGATGTCCGTACTGACCAACGTGCTGGGACTGCTGCTCGCGGTCGCGCTCGGCGGGGGCAGGCTCGGCGTCGAGGCGGTCGTGGTGGCCTTCACGTACTACTCCAACGCGACGCGGATCATGTTCGAGTTCAACCAGATCTACCGTCGGCTGGAGAGCTCGATGACGGAGGCCGCGCAGTTCACCGAGCTGCTGCTGACCCCGCCGACCGTGCTCGATCCGGCGTCGCCTGAGCCGCTCGGGTCCCGCGCCGCCGACGTCCGCTTCGACCAGGTGAGGTTCGCCCACGCGGGAGCGGAACCGCTCTTCGAGGGCCTCGACCTGGCGGTGCCCAGCGGGGCGAGGATCGGTCTCGTCGGCCGGTCGGGCGGGGGCAAGACCACGCTCAGCCGGCTGTTACTCCGGATGACGGACATCGACGGGGGCCGGATCCTGATCGGGGGCCAGGACATCAGCAGGCTGCGCCAGGCGGACCTGCGCAGCCTGATCGCCTACGTGCCGCAGGACCCGGCGATGTTCCACCGCACCCTGCGGGAGAACATCGCGTTCGCCCGACCGGACGCCACCGACGCGGAGATCCGCCGCGCGGCCGAGGCGGCACACGTCACGGAGTTCGCCGACGCGCTGCCGGACGGCTTCGACACCATGGTGGGGGAGCGGGGTATCAAGCTGTCCGGCGGGCAGCGCCAGCGCGTCGCGCTCGCCCGGGCGATCCTGCGTGACGCGCCGATCCTGCTGCTCGACGAGGCGACCAGCGCCCTGGACTCCGAGAGCGAGATCCTGGTCCAGGAGGCGCTGTGGCGGCTCATGGAGGGGCGGACGGCGCTGGTGGTGGCGCACAGGTTGAGCACCGTCGCCGGGATGGACCGACTCGTCGTCCTCGACCGCGGACGGATCGTCGAGCAGGGCACCCACCAGGAGCTGCTCGCCGCGGACGGCGCCTACGCGAAGCTCTGGCAGCACCAGTCGGGAGGTTTCCTCGACGACGTCCCCGCGCGGGCCGACCGGTGAACACGAGGCCGGTGGTGCACTGGGTCGTGCCCGCTCAGTCCTGATAGCTCCGATAACCCCGTAGCTTCCGATACAGCGTGGCGCGGGCGATACCGAGTGCTGTCGCCGTCCGAGCCTTGTTGCCGCCGTGGCGGTGCAGGGCCTCCAGGATGGCGGCGCGTTCGGCGTGTTCCATCGGGCTGAGGCGCCGGGTCGCGGGTCCCTCCCGTACGGAGTCCGGCAGCTCGGCGCGCCGTACGGGGCCCGTCGTGCTGCGTGTCTCGGCCAACGCCCGTACGACGCGGGAGAGTTCGGTGAGGTTGCCGGGCCACGGATGCTGTTCCAGGGCGCGCAGCGCGTCCAGCGTCCAGGTCAGCGGGGGGCGTCCGGGCGCGGGCGGGGGAGCCAGGGCCGCGAGCAGGTCCCGGATGTCCTCCGTCCGTTCGCGCAGTGCGGGCAGGGTGACCGAGCGGGCGGCGAGGGTGTCCAGGAACCGTTGCAGGCAAGGGCCGGGAGGCGGGCCAGGGGTGTAGGTGACTACGAGGGGCGCGCCCGGATGTGCTTCCAGCAACGAGTTGAGGGCTGCCGTGTCGGGCGGGGTGAGACGCTCGACATGACGGATCAGAAGGGGGCGGCCGCCCTCCGTCAACTCGCCCAGTTCCAACCGTATTTCGGATTCCGCCGCGTCCACCAGCGACGGGTTCGCGACGAGTTCCCGGGCGAGCGAGGTCTTCCCGGTGCCGCGCTCGCCGACGAGCAGCAGAGGTTCGGGGGACCGGGCCAGCTCCATCGCCCGGCCGGCCGCGTGCCGCCAGGGCAGCGACCGGCCGACGAGCCCCACGACAGCCGGGCCGGCCGCCACCACCGTCTGCTCCGCCGCCTCCAGCACGGCCACCGCACCGACGACCGAGCCGAGATGCGGCACGGGGGTGACGGTCGCGAAACCCCCGGTGCCGTCCGTGACCGGGAAGCGGCGGGAGGCCGAAGACGCCGGGTCGGCCGGTGGCTCCCCCGGCTCCGGTCTCGCCCAGTGGTCCGGGTTTCTCAGCAGGTCGATGGTCCGCCGCTCGAGTTCCTCCAACGCCTCGGGTGACAGCAGTCGCCCCGCGGCCTCGCTGACCAGACGGCTGCGTCCGTCGAGGGCGACGACCGCGCGCCCCTGCTCCCCCGCGGCCCGCAGATACGCGTCCAGCAGCACCCGCTCCGCCGCCTGTGACCCCGCGAGGAGTTCCGCCTCCACGGCGATCGCCGCGGCCTCGGCGAGCGGGGCCCCCGGATGCGGCCGGCACTCGGTGCACAGCCTGGAGGACACCGTCACCGTGCCCAGGGCCGGTCCGTTTCCCGGAGCCCGCACGGGCACGCTGACCGCGCAGATGTCCTGCCACAGATCGAGGAAGTGCTCGGGGCCGTGCACCTCGGCGCGGCGGCCGGTGCGCAGGGCGTGGGCCGCGCTGTTGTGGCCGACCACCTGCTCGGAGAGGTCCAGGCGACGCAGGTCGATGGGCGCGAACCCGGTCGCCCACAGCACCCGCAGCCGCTCGTCGGTGAGGATGAGCGACGCCCGCCCGGTGTCGAGAGCCGGGGCGATCCGTTCGAGCACGGGCCGGACCGCCGCCAGCAGAGAGGACTGAGCCGGTCGTACGGAATGCCGCGGTGCGGGATCCCGCACATCGTGCCGCACGCCGAAGAACCGGGCGCGCCGCCATGCGGCGGCGATGTCCTCCGGCACCCCGTCCGGCAGTCGACGCCCCATCAGGAACTGCCGACGGGCCTCGCGCAGCGTAGCGAGCGCGGGGCGGGCGGAGGGATGCTCTGCGATGGTCACGGCGTCGCTCACCCTACCGGTAGCGATTTAATGCGCAACAAACTGTGGCATGTCCCACCGGGTGTCTCTTATTGAGACACCCGGACTTTCGCGTTTCCGCACATGATCTTGAACAGTCGGCGCCTGTTCTCATTCCCTGGAGCGTTCCCCGTGCACACCGTCGAGCCCGATGTCGAGACCGACGTACTCATCGTCGGCAGCGGCCCCGCGGGCGCCTTGGCAGCGCTCGCCCTGAGTACCTACGGCGTACCGAACATCGTCGTCACCCGCTACGCGAGGCTCGCCGACACGCCCCGCGCGCACATCACCAACCAGCGCACCATGGAGGTCCTGCGCGACCTCGGCGTGGAGCGGGAGGTCGTCGCCAAGGCCACGCCCCAGCACCTGATGGGCGACACGACCTTCTGCACCAGCCTCGCCGGCGAGGAACTCGGCCGGGTCCGCTCCTGGGGCAACGACCCGCTCGTCCAGGCAGCACACGAACTCGCCAGCCCCACCCGGATGTGCGACATGCCCCAGCACCTCATGGAGCCGGTGCTCGTCGACGCGGCCGTCGCGCGCGGTACGAACCTGCGCTTCAGCACGGTCTACAAGTCCTTCGTCCAGGACGCCTCCGGGGTGACGGTCACCATCGAGGACCGGCTGCGCGGCGACCAGTACACCATCCGCGCCAAGTACCTGATCGGAGCCGACGGCGGCCGCTCGCAGATCGCCGAGGACGCCGGGCTGCCGATGGGCGGCCAGATGGGGGTGGCCGGCAGCATCAACATCGTCTTCGACGCGGACCTGTCGAAGTACACCGCCCACCGCCCGTCCACCCTGTACTGGGTGCTCGCCCCGGGTGCCACCGTCGGCGGCATCGGCGCCGGCCTGGTGCGCTGCGTCCGGCCCTGGAACGAGTGGATGATCGTCTGGGGGTACGACGTCACCGCGGGCGCCCCCGACCTCACCACCGAGTACGCCGAGTCGATCGTCCGCCAACTGGTCGGAGACGACGAGATCCCCGTCACCATCAAGTCCTCCTCGGCCTGGACCGTCAACGAGATGTACGCGGAGACCTATTCCAACGGCCGGGTCTTCTGCGCCGGAGACGCCACCCACCGCCACCCGCCGTCCAACGGCCTCGGCTCCAACACCTCCATCCAGGACTCCTACAACCTGGCCTGGAAGCTCAAGCTCGTCCTCGACGGCACCGCGTCCCCCGAGCTGCTGGACACCTACACCGCCGAACGCGCGCCGATCGGCCGGCAGATCGTCACCCGCGCCAACAAGTCCATCGGCGAGACCGCGCCCGTCTTCGAGGCCCTCGACGGGCTCGCCCCGCAGACGCCCGAGCAGCTGTGGGCCAACATCGACGCCCGCAAGGACGACACCCCCGCGGCCCAGGAGCAGCGGGCGAAGCTGCGCGCGGCGATCGCGTTCAAGGTGTACGAGTTCAACGCGCACGGCGTCGACCTCAACCAGCGGTACGCCTCCACGGCGGTCGTCCCCGACGGTACGGCGGACCCCGGTTTCGACCGCGATCCCGAGCTGTACCACCAGCCCACCTCCCGCCCCGGCGCCAGGCTCCCGCACGCCTGGATCACCTCGGGCACGCGCACCCTGTCCACGATCGACACCGTCGGAGGGGGACGCTTCACCCTGATCACAGGCATCGGCGGAGACAACTGGCTCCGGGCGGCCCGTGCCCAGGACCTGGAGATCGCCTCCGTCGTCATCGGGCCCGGCCAGGAGTACGAGGACCCGTACGGCGATTGGGCGCGCCTGAGTGAGGTGACCGACGGGGGAGCGCTGCTCGTACGGCCGGACGGCTACGTCGCCTTCCGGCACGCCACGGCGGCCACCACCCCTCAGGACGCCGAGCGGTTGCTGGACGCGGCGGTGCGCCAGATCCTCGGGCATGCCTGACGGCAACGACGGGCAGCAGCCCTGGAGCCGTTCCACAAACTCACCGACTCTCCGACTCACGAAAACCGAAAGGTGAACACCATGCCCCTCGGACTGCTCCGGCGGCGCCTCAACCGTGCCCCCGGAGGCGCCGCGGGCCTGACGCTTCCCGTCCCGGCCGGCGCGGGCGCCGCCGTCATCGAGGTCCTGGACCCGCTGAACGAACCCATGGGCGCCGCCGAGGTGACGGTGACGGAACTCCGTACCCACCGGGTCGCGGCGCGCGGTGCCACGGACCCGTACGGCTTCTTCATGGCGGTCCTCCCCCCGGGCAGCTACAGCCTGCTGATCGTGGCCGAGGGGTTGGAACCGCACCGGGAGACCTTCGACATCGTCGCGGACGCCGGCCCCTCCCCGCGGCGCGTGTGGCTCCAGTCGGCCCGGCAACTCGAACTCCCGGTTCCCGGGACCTGGCTCTTCGACCCGCCGCACACGGCGATCCGCTTCGTCGCCAAACACGTCGGCATGGCTCATGTGCACGGCCGTTTCGAACGTTTCCAGGGCGGCCTCCAGATCGCCCAGGACATGACCCAGTCCCGCGTCCAGGTGCGCATCGACGCGTCCAGCATCACCACGGGCAACAACACCCGGGACACACACCTGCGTTCCGCCGACTTCCTCGACGTCGACCGGTTCCCGTACATCGACTTCGTCAGCACCCGCTTCGCCTACCGGGGCGGCACCAAGTGGACGCTGCAGGGCGGCCTCACCATGCACGGCGTGAGCCGCTCGGTCGCGCTGGACACCACGTACCTGGGGATGGTCAACGGCGGCTACGGCGAGGAACTGCGCTGCGCGGCCCTGGCCAAGGCGGAGCTGCACCGCGAGGACTACACGCTGAACTGGAGGACGATGCTGGCCCGCGGCATCGCGGTGGTCGGTCCGACGGTCCAGCTGGAGCTGGACGTCCAGGCGATGTACCGCACCCACGACACGCCGACACCGCCGGAGTAACGGCCCGCCGGGCGGTGCCCGCCCACTGGACGCCCCCTTGACGCCTACTTGATGCGGATCGACACTCGAGAGAGGAATCCTAGTGAACAGGTAGGGAAGCATGGGGCGTCTTGAGCCGGTCTCCGGCCGGGTGAGCCGTACGTCTCGGCCGTCCCCTCTTCTGACTTCCCGCCGGCACATCGATCTGCAGCGGGTCTGCAGCGCGATCAGCACCCTGGGCTGAGCCGCCCCACCCCCGCGCGCCCGCCGCACCCCGGTGCCCCCACGGGCCGTCGCGCTCGGGTGGACACCGGCCGGCCACGGCCCGACGAACGCTTCCGCCGCGCGTACGTCTGCGCATCACCCCCGGGGAGATCCATGTCCGTCACACCGCTCGCCGCCGCTCCGTCCGCCCCCCGCGCCACCGCGTTCCGCGGCCGGATCGGCCGGGACGCGCGCAGTGGCCACTACGCCGTGCCCCGCCGCTACCGCCTCCATCTGTCACCCGTCTGCTCCGACGGCCTGCGCATCGCCGTCGTGCACGCTCTTCTCGGCCTCGCCGACGCCTGTCCGGTGACGTATCTGGACGCCGTGCCCGACAGCCCCGACGGCGGTCACTCCGCGCTGCGTCCGCTGTACGAGGCGAGCGCACACCGGTACTCCGGCCCGGCCGTCGGGCCGGTGCTCAGCGACGACTGGTCCGGGCGGATCGTCTCCACCCACGCCCCGGACATCACCCGCGACCTGGCCCGGCACTTCGGCGCCGGGCGGCCCGCGCTGTACCCGTGCGGGACGGAGAGCGAGATCGAGGCCGTCGAGCGGATGTGCGCCCGGGACATCAACGAGGCCGCGCAGCGTGCGGGCCGGGCCGGTGCGGACGCGTCCGAGCGGGCGAGGGCCCTCGACACACTGCTGGCCGCGCTCGGCGTGCTGGAGCGACGGCTGGCCTTCCAGGACCATCTGATCGGCGACCATCTCACCGTCGCCGACGTCGAGTTGTGGGTCACTCTGGTGCGGCTGGACACCGTGCACCGCAACCACCTCGACGCCGCCGCGGTGCACCGCGTCGCCGGACACCACGCCCTGTGGGCCTACGCCCGCCGCCTGGCCGCGCACCCGGCCTTCGGCCCCCTTCTCGACCTCGACGGCATCGCCCGCCTGCACCACGCCCACTGCCGGGGCCTGGAGGACGCCGGAGCGGCCGTGCAGATCCTCGACTGGGCGGCCCACGTGGCGCGGAGCGGGTGACCCGTTCCAATTGCTGGACCGGCATTGACATGTGTTCTGGCGATTGTCTTAACTTGCGACCCAGAACGGTCATGAGTGTCAGCGACAAGCCCTGGCTTGCTGACCGGCAACCCTCGCACGCGGTGGGGTGCCCCAGGTGACGACCCGACCGACGAAGTCTCGGTAAGCGCGATGCCCCCCGGGGGCCGGAAGAGTGACGGTGACGCCATGTACGCAGCTCCCAGGACGGCCCTCCGCCGCCCACAGGGCTGCGTGCTGTCGTACCTGACCCTCCTCGTCGCCGACCGGACCGTCGATCTGCTGCGTGTGAACAGCGCACTGTGTACCGCACCGGGCCGTGCCCGCTGTCGGGGCTGACCTCCTTCCCCAGCCCCCCGCGTTCCTGACGAACACCGCCCGTGCGGTGTGCCGTTGTCCGCCCAGCCCCCGGTTCCAGTGCGTTCCCGTGTGCCGTCTCCCCGCCGCCCAGGCGGCCGTCGGCGTACGTGGCGTTCGCCGCGCCCGGGGGGACCGACTCTGCCGGAGCCCTCCATGAGTGAACCCCCAGGCGCCACCGTGTCCCTCGCCGAGGCACCGCCGCCCACCGACACCCCGTCAACTCCCCGCGCTGCACAGCGAGTTATCCCACTGCGCCACCCGGTCCGCTGGATCGCCACCGCGGTCGTGCTGGTGCTGGCGGCCCAGTTCGTCCATGGCCTGGTGTCCAACCCGTTCTACCAGTGGGACCGTTTCGGGTACTGGTTCCTGCGGCCGACCATCCTCGACGGGCTCCTCGTCACCCTCGAAGTGGCCGCCTACAGCGCGGTGTTGGGCCTCATCGGCGGCATCCTGCTGGCTCTCGCCCGGCTCTCGCGCAGTCCGGTGCTCCGCGCGGTCAGCTGGACGTACGTCTGGGCACTTCGCTCGATCCCCCTGATCGTCGTGCTGCTGTTCCTGTACAACTTCAGCGCCCTGTACCAGACGCTCAGTGTGGGCGTCCCCTTCGGGCCGGCCTTCTTCACCTTCGACGAGTCCCGGCTCGCCACCGACATGGTCGTCGCCGTCATCGGGCTCAGCCTCAACGAGGCGGCGTACGCGGCGGAGGTGGTCCGCGGCGGCATCCTCTCCGTCGACCAGGGCCAGCACGAGGCGGCCTCCGCCCTCGGCCTGCCGAAGGGCTACCAGTTCCGGAAGATCGTCTTTCCGCAGGCGCTGCGTTCCATCACCCCGAACTACGTCAACCAGCTGATCGGCCTCATCAAGAGCACCTCGCTGGTCTTCTACGTGTCCCTGCTCGACCTGTTCGGCAGCGCGCAGACCATGGGCGCCACCTACCCGGGTGACATCGTGCCGCTGCTGCTGGTCGTCACCGTCTGGTACCTGATCCTCACCAGCGTGGTGTCCGTCATCCAGTTCTACGTCGAGCGGCATTACGCCCGGGGCGCCACGCGCACCCTGCCGCCGACGCCGCTGCAGAAACTGCGGACCGCTCTCACCGACCTGCGGGCCCGCATCCGCCGGGAGGCCGCCGTATGACCACCGAGACGCTTGTCAGCGCGGCCGCCGCCGTCGAGGTGCACGACGTGCACAAGTGGTACGGCGCCCACCGGGTGCTCGACGGGATCGACCTGACGGTGCGGCCCGGCGAGGTCACCGTGATCCTCGGCCCGTCCGGTTCCGGCAAGTCCACCCTCCTGCGGGTCATCAACCACCTGGAGAAGCCGGAGATCGGATACGTCAGCGTCAACGGCGAACTGATCGGCGTCCGCCGGCAGGGCGACCGCCTGAAGGAGCTGACCGAGCAGGCCATCCTGACCCAGCGCAGCCGGATCGGCTTCGTCTTCCAGAACTTCAACCTCTTCCCGCACCTGACCGCGCTGGACAACGTGGCCGCCGCCCCGGTGGCGACCGGGAAGCTCGGCAAGGCCGAGGCGCAGAAACTCGCCCGTGAACTGCTGGACCGGGTCGGCCTGGGCGACCGGGCCGCCGCCTACCCGCGGCAGTTGTCGGGTGGACAGCAGCAGCGTGTGGCCATCGCCCGGGCCCTCGCGCTGCGTCCCGGAGTCATCCTCTTCGACGAACCCACCTCCGCGCTCGACCCCGAACTCGTCGGTGAGGTCCTCGCCGTCATCAAGGACCTGGCGCGCGGCGGCACCACCCTGGTGATCGTCACCCACGAGATCGGCTTCGCCCGTGAGATCGCCGACCGGGTCGTCTTCATCGACGGCGGCCGGATCGTCGAACAGGGCCCGCCCGCCGAGGTATTGGACAACCCGCGGCACGAGCGGACCCGGGACTTCGTGAGCAAGGTGCTCTGACCCGGCCCGCGCGGGGACACCACCGTCGGTTTCCGGGCCCCGGGACCACCGCAACGCAACGCCCCCCACACACAACCGTCACCACCCTCTGAACGACAAGGACAGCCATGGCCACCCAGATCTCCCGACACGGCCTGATACGCGGCATCACCGCGGCGACCGCCATCACCGCCCTCGCCTCCGGGCTCGCCGCCTGCGGCGGTGACAGCGACGCCGCCACCAGGACCGACACGGCCGGCACGGTCACCGTGGGTCAGCTGTCCAACGGCTCCGCGAAGGAGACCCCCCTGAAGGTCTCAGAGGTGAAGTCCATCAGCGCCGAGCTGCCCGCCGCACTCAAGAAGAGCGGCAAGCTGGTGATCGGCTCCGGCACGCTGCCCTCGGGCAGCCCGCCGCTCGGCTTCGTGGGAGACGACCAGAAGACGATCACGGGCTCCGAACCCGACCTCGGCCGACTGGTGGCAGCCGTCTTCGGGCTCGAGCCCGAGGTGCGCCGCTCGACCTGGGAGAACTTGTTCATCGGCCTCGACAGCGGAAAGGTCAACGTGGCCTTCTCCAACGTCACCGACACCGAGGAGCGCAAGCAGAAGTACGAGTTCGCCTCCTACCGCAAGGACGATCTCGCCTTCGAGGTGAAGAAGGACAACCCCTGGAAGTTCGACGGCGACTACGAGAGCCTCGCCGGCAAGACGGTCTCCGTCGGCAACGGCACCAACCAGGAGAAGCTCCTGCTGGAGTGGAAGGCGAAGCTGGCCAAGGAGGGCAAGAAGCCCCTCACGGTCAAGTACTTCCAGGAGACCAACAGCCTCTACCTGGCGCTGAGCAGCGGCAAGATCGACGCCTACTTCGGGCCCAACCCGAACCTCGCCTACCACGCGGCGAAGACCGCCGGCACGCCCCAGGCGACCCGTATCGCGGGTCAGTTCTCCGGCGCCGGTGAGACGCTCCAGGGCTTGATCGCCGCCACCGCGAAGAAGGACAGCGGCCTCGCCAAGCCCCTCGCCGACGCCATCAACTACCTGATCGAACACGGCCAGTACGCCAAGTGGCTCAAGGCCTGGAACCTCTCCGGCGAGGCCGTCGCCAAGTCCGAGGTCAACCCGCCCGGACTGCCGCTCGACAACTCCTGATCAACCGTCACATCAGCGGTGTCACCTGCCAGTCGCACGAGAAGGGACTTTGTCTCCGTGGCCCCACAGACCGACGTCCGCGGAGGCGGAGTCCCTCCCGCGCTCGACACGTCCGTCCTCGACACCTCCCCCCTCGACAACGCCGTGTGGGCGGCGCTCGACGGCCCGCACGCCCACCTGGCCGAGCGAGTGGGCAGAGCCGCCCGGTACCCGACCGACGTCTACGCCTTCGCCGCCCTCGAGGATCCGCTGGACCCGGCCGCCTGGGCCGACCTGCACACACTCGTCGGCGCCGGGACCGTCGTACGGATCAAGCCGGTGGAGCAGGTTCCCGACGGCTGGGAGGTGGTCGGCGGCGGGGTGGGCGTCCAACTGGTCGACACCGCGCTGCGAGCCCGACCCGCACCCGAGGCGGTACGACTCGGGCCCGAGGACGTCCCCGAGATCCTCGACCTGGTCGCCCGCACCCGACCGGGCCCGTTCCTGAAGCGCACCATCGAACTCGGTACCTACCTCGGCATCAGGGAGCGGGGACGACTGATCGCCATGGCGGGGGAGCGGCTGCGGCTGCCCGGCTGGACGGAGATCAGCGCGGTGTGCACCGCCCCGGAACACCGCGGCCGGGGCCTGGCCACCCGGCTGGTACGCGCGGTCGCCGTGGGCATCCGCGGACGCGGGGACACCCCGTTCCTGCACGCCGCCGCCGACAACGCCTCCGCGATCCGGCTCTACGAGTCGATCGGCTTCACGCTGCGCCGCCGATCACCCGTCCTCGTGGTCCGCAGCCCAGGAACACCGGGCGGGACGGGCGCGTTGTGACTGACGACGAGATCCGCGAGGCGCCACCGGCGCCGAGAAGGAGGAGGTGGCGGACGTGACGCGCGTTCTCCGTTCCGTCCACCTCCACTCCCGGCCGCACATCGACCTCCAGCGCGTGGCCGGCGCGCTCTGTCGCTCCTGACCTTCCCCCCAGGCCTTCGGTCGGACAACCCCGTCCGACCTTCGACGCCCAGCCGCCGTGCCCCCATTCGTGCGGGCCGGTGATCTCGTACGGACCTCCAGGAAGGCACCCACCCGTGTCCCCATCTCCTGCTCCCTCCTTGCACCTCGCCGTCGCCCTGGACGGCACCGGCTGGCACCCGGCCTCCTGGCGCGAACCGGTGGCCCGGCCCCGTGACCTGCTCACCGCCGGGTACTGGGCCGACCTGGTCGCCGAGGCGGAAGGCGGCCTGCTCGACTTCGTGACCATCGAGGACGGCCTCGGCCCGCAGTCCTCCCACTTCCTCGACCCGGACGAGCGCACCGACCAGGTACGGGGTCGTCTGGACGCCGTACTGATCGCGGCGCGCATCGCCCCGCTGTCCCGGCACATCGGCCTGGTCCCCACCGCGGTGGTCACGCACACGGAGCCCTTCCACCTCTCCAAGGCGATCGCCACCCTCGACTACGTCAGCACCGGCCGGGCGGGCGTACGGGTGCAGATCACCGCCCGCCCGAACGAGGCCGCCCACTTCGGCCGCCGCACCCTCCCGCGCATCACGGCCTACGACAGCCCCGACACCCGCGACCTGGTGACCGACCTCTTCGACGAGGCCGCCGACCACGTCGAGGCCGTACGCCGTCTCTGGGACAGCTGGGAGGACGACGCGGAGATCCGGGACGTCGCCACCGGCCGCTTCATCGACCGGGACAAGCTGCACTACATCGACTTCGAGGGCAGGCACTTCAGCGTCAAGGGGCCCTCCATCACGCCCCGCCCGCCCCAGGGCCAGCCGCTGGTCAGCGCCCTCGCACACGACACCGTGCCCTACCGTCTGGTGGCCCGGGCCGCCGACGTCGGCCATGTGACCCCGCACGACACCGACCAGGCCCGCGCGATCGTCGCGGAGATCCGCGCAGAGCAGGAGCGGGCCGGCCGCGCCGACGAGACCCTGCACATCTTCGGCGACCTGGTGGTCTTCCTCGACGACGATCCGGCCGAGGCCTCGGCACGCCGGGACCGGCTCGACACCCTCGCGGGACAGCCGTACATCAGCGACGCCCGCGTCTTCACCGGCACCCCAGCCCAACTCGCCGACCTGCTACAGGAGTTGCAGGCAGCCGGGCTGAGCGGATTCCGGCTGCGTCCCGCCGTGGTCGGACACGACCTCCCGGCGATCACCCGCGGGCTGGTCCCCGAGCTCCAGCGCCGTGACGCCTTCCGTCGCGCCTACGAGGCCGACACCCTGCGCGGACTGCTGGGCCTGGCCCGCCCCGCCAACCGCTACGCCGCCGCCTGAGCCGGAAGGACCCCACAGTTCCCATGAGCAAGCCACTGAAGAAGATCCATCTCGCCGCCCACTTCCCGGGCGTCAACAACACCACCGTGTGGAGCGACCCCGAGGCCGGCAGCCACATCGAGTTCAGCTCCTTCGCCCACTTCGCCCGCACCGCCGAACGCGCCAAGTTCGACTTCCTGTTCCTCGCCGAAGGGCTCCGGCTGCGCGAACAGGGCGGCCAGATCTACGACTTGGACGTCGTCGGCCGCCCCGACACCTTCACCGTCCTCGCCGCGCTCGCCGCCGTCACCGAGCACCTCGGTCTCACCGGCACCATCAACTCCACCTTCAACGAGCCCTACGAGGTGGCCCGCCAGTTCGCCAGCCTCGACCACCTCTCCGGCGGGCGCGCCGCCTGGAACGTGGTCACCTCCTGGGACGCGTTCACCGGCGAGAACTTCCGCCGCGGCGGCTTCCTCCCGCAGAACGAGCGCTACTCACGGGCGAAGGAGTTCCTGGCCACCGCGAACGAACTCTTCGACTCCTGGCACGGCGACGAGATCCTCGCCGACCGGGCGAGCGGCGCCTTCCTGAGCGACGCGAAGGCCGGGTCCTTCGTCCACACCGGTCAACACTTCGACATCCACGGGCAGTTCAACGTCCCGCGCTCACCCCAGGGCCGACCGGTGATCTTCCAGGCGGGAGACTCCGACGAGGGCCGCGAGTTCGCCGCCTCCGACGCCGACGCGATCTTCAGCCGGTACGCCACCCTGAAGGAGGGCCAGGACTTCTACACGGACGTCAAGAAGCGCCTGGCCAAGTACGGCCGCCGCCACGACCAGCTCAAGATCCTGCCCGCCGCGAGCTTCGTGCTCGGCGACACCGACCGCGAGGCAGAGGAGACCGCCAAGGAGGTCCGGAGGCAGCAGGTCAGCGGGGCCACCGCCATCAAGCACCTGGAGTTCGTCTGGAACCGGGACCTGTCGGCGTACGACCCGGACGGGCCGTTGCCCGACATCGACCCGGACGTCAGCGACAACCACATCTCCAAGGGCCGCGCCCAGGTGCGGATGTACCGGGACCCGCTGGCCACCGCCCGCGAGTGGCGGGAACGCGCGGCGGCCAACAACTGGTCCATCCGCGACCTGGTCATCGAGACCGGCAACCGCCAGAACTTCGTCGGCTCCCCGGCCACCGTCGCGAAGACCATCAACGACTACGTCCAGGCCGACGCCGCCGACGGTTTCATCCTCGTCCCGCACATCACACCCGGCGGCCTCGACACCTTCGCCGACCAGGTCGTCCCGCTGCTCCAGGAACAGGGCGTGTTCCGCACCGAGTACGAGGGCCCGACCCTGCGCCACCAACTCGGCCTCGCCCACCCGGACGACGTACGGGGCGAACGGGCGGCCTCGTGACGTCCCCTCAGCCGCTCACGGCCCCCACGAGGTCGGCCAGGGCCTGCGCGAGGCGGCCGAGACCCGGCCCGGCGGGCCCGCCCGGCTCGCTCATGTACGTGTCCCGGCGGATCTCCACCATCAGCGCGCTCACCCGGGGATCCCTGCCGTAGAACGCGAGCGGAACGTAGGCCCCGCCGAACGGGCTGTCCAGCCCGATCTCGCCGAGCCCCGCGAAGGCCTCCCGGGCAGCGCCCAGCAGACCGCCGGGGGTGTGGAAGGGGTCGGTGCCCAGACAGACGGGCGGCCGGGGCCCGTCGCCGTGCAACTCGTAGGGGAGCGCTTCGGTCGGATAGGAGTGCACGTCGATGACGACGGCCCGCCCGGCGGCCGCCAGCCGCCCGGCCACGGCGTCGGTCATCGCCCGCGCGTACGGCTCGAAGTACCGCGCGACCAACGGCTCGGGGTCGGTGTCCGCGGACCGCAGCGGGGCGCGGTGCGTGGTGCGTGTGTACACGGCGCCCATCCCCACGGCGAGCATCTCCTCCCGCTCGTCCGGAAACCGCTCCGGATCGACGACCAGCCGGGACAGCCGGTTGACGAACCGCCAGGGAACGACGCCGGACAGCCTCGCCGCCGCGGCGGCGAGCTCGGCGGTGTGCGCGTCGACGATGTGGTCGAGTTCCCGCTCCAGCTCCGCGTCACCGAGCAGGATGCCGTCCCGCACATCTGCCGGTATCTCCCGCGAGGAGTGCGGCACATGAAGGATCACCGGTGACTCACCGGCGCCGGGCAGCAGCTCGAAGGACGGTGCGGCGGAGGTCATGGGGCTGCTCCCGGGGACGGTGTCGGCGGTGTGGTGCACGATCACGGTGCCACACCGTGGCCGGCGGGCAGCGGCCGTGGCGAGCGTGACGAGAGCGTGGGACCGCCGCCCTCGCCGGTGCCCACGCCCGGTGCACGCGGTGCCGCGTACATGGCTCCGCCCCGGCCGGCTGGTCGCCGGTCGGGGCGGAGTCACGCGATGTGCCCGTGTGGGCTCGGCGTCAGCTCAGGGATGCCAGCGCCTCGTTCCACGTGGTCGACGGGCGCATGACCTTCGCTGCCTTGGCCGGGTCGGGCTGGTAGTAGCCGCCGATGTCGGCGGGCTTGCCCTGGACGGCGTTCAGCTCGTCGACGATCTTCTGCTCGTTCGCCGTGAGGGTCTCGGCGAGCGGCGCGAAGGCCTTCGCCAGGTCCGCGTCGTCGGTCTGCTTCGCCAGCTCCTGCGCCCAGTACAGGGACAGGAAGAAGTGGCTGCCGCGGTTGTCGATGCCGCCGACGCGACGGGTCGGGGACTTGTCCTCGTTGAGGAAGGTCGCCGTGGCGCGGTCGAGGGTGTCGGCGAGGACCTTGGCGCGGGTGTTGCCGGTGGCCGTCGCGAACTGCTCCAGGGACGGGACCAGAGCGAAGAACTCACCGAGCGAGTCCCAGCGCAGGTAGTCCTCCTTGACCAGCTGCTGGACGTGCTTCGGCGCGCTGCCGCCGGCGCCGGTCTCGAACAGACCGCCGCCCGCCATCAGCGGGACCACCGACAGCATCTTGGCGCTGGTGCCCAGCTCCAGGATCGGGAACAGGTCGGTCAGGTAGTCACGCAGCACGTTGCCGGTGACGGAGATGGTGTCCTCGCCGCGGCGGATGCGCTCGACCGACAGCTTGGTCGCCTCGACCGGGTTGAGGATCCGGATGTCCAGGCCCTCGGTGTCGTGCTCCGGCAGGTACGCCTTGACCTTGGCGATCAGGTTGGCGTCGTGCGCACGCGTCTCGTCCAGCCAGAACACGGCGGGGCTGCCGGTGGCGCGGGCACGGGTGACGGCCAGCTTCACCCAGTCCCGGATCGGGGCGTCCTTGGTCTGGCAGGCGCGGAAGATGTCACCGGCGGAGACCGTCTGCTCGATCACCACGTCGCCGGCCTGGTCGACGAGGCGGACCGTGCCGGTGGTGGCGACCTCGAAGGTCTTGTCGTGGCTGCCGTACTCCTCGGCCTTCTGCGCCATCAGGCCGACGTTCGGGACCGAACCCATCGTCGACGGGTCGTAGGCGCCGTTGGCGCGGCAGTCGTCGATCACGGCCTGGTAGACACCGGCGTACGAGGAGTCCGGCAGCACCGCGAGGGTGTCGGCCTCCTGGCCGTCCGGGCCCCACATGTGGCCGGAGGTGCGGATCATGGCCGGCATCGAGGCGTCGACGATCACGTCGGAGGGCACGTGCAGGTTGGTGATGCCCTTGTCGGAGTCGACCATCGCCAGCGCGGGGCCCTCGGCGAGCTCGGCGTCGAAGGAGGCCTTGATCTCGGCGCCCTCGGGCAGAGACTCCAGGCCCTTGTGGATACCGCCCAGACCGTCGTTCGGGGTGAGGCCGGCCGCGGCGAGCGTCTCGCCGTACTTCGCGAAGGTCTTCGGGAAGAAGGCGCGCACCACGTGACCGAAGACGATCGGGTCGGAGACCTTCATCATCGTGGCCTTGAGGTGCACGGAGAACAGCACACCCTCCGCCTTGGCGCGGGCGATCTGCGCGGTCAGGAACTCACGCAGCGGCGCGACGTGCATGACCGAGGCGTCGACGACCTCGCCCGCGGTGACCGGTACCGACTCGCGCAGCACGGTGGTGGAGCCGTCGTCGCCCACCAGCTCGATCCGCAGCGTGCCCGCCTCGGAGATCACGACCGACTTCTCGGTGGAGCGGAAGTCGTCGACACCCATCGTCGCCACGTTCGTCTTCGACTCGGAGGTCCAGGCGCCCATGCGGTGCGGGTGGCTCTTGGCGTAGTTCTTGACCGACGCGGGGGCACGGCGGTCGGAGTTGCCCTCCCGCAGGACCGGGTTGACCGCGGAGCCCTTGACCTTGTCGTAGCGGGACTGGATGTCCCGCTCCTCGTCGGTCTTCGGGTCGTCCGGGTAGTTCGGCAGCGCGTAGCCCTGCGCCTGGAGCTCGGCGACCGCGGCCTTCAGCTGCGGGATCGACGCCGAGATGTTCGGCAGCTTGATGATGTTCGCCTCGGGCGTCTTGGCGAGCTCGCCGAGCTCCGCCAGCGCGTCCGGGATCCGCTGGTCCTCGGTGAGGTACTCCGGGAACAACGCGATGATGCGCCCGGCCAGCGAGATGTCCCGCGTCTCCACGGCGACACCCGCCTGCGAGGCGTACGTCTGGACCACCGGCAGGAAGGAATACGTCGCCAGGGCCGGGGCCTCGTCAGTGTGCGTATAGATGATGGTCGAGTCAGTCACCGGGTGCTCCGCTCCACGTCTGCAACATTGCTCGACATCAAGATATCTCGTGGCCGACCCGGTATCGACAGGGGTCCTCGGGTACTTCCGGACACACTCCTGTGAACTGGACGCGGCCTTCCGGGGACGCCGTGCATCCTCTTTAATGTCATGGCCCTTTCCTCTCGGTGGAGGAGCGGCGTCAGACCATGGACGGGACGACGATGACCTTGCCGTGCACCGCGCCCTCGGCGGCCCGCGTGTGCAGCGTCGGCAGCTCGGCCAGCGGCACGCGTTCGGCGACGGCGACGCGGAGCTCGCCGCCGTCGATCAGCGCCACCAGCTGCGCCAGCTGGTCGGTGTCGCTGCGGACGAACAGGTCGACGCCGCGCACGCCGCGCTCCTCGTCGCTGGGGGCGGGCATCCAGACCGTTGTGTTCACCACGACGCCGCCCGGACGGACCAGGGTGACCAGCGCGGCCAGCTCGGCGGGGTCGACCGGGGCGAGGTTGAGTACCACGTCGACCGGCTCGGTCAGCGCCGCCGTCACCACGGTGGTGGTGTGGTCGATGACCTCGTCCGCACCGGCTGATCGGACCGCTTCGCTGCTGCGCGGGCCGGCCGTGGCGATGACGTGGGCACCGGCGTTCTTGGCCAGCTGCACGGCGTAGCCGCCGACCGCTCCGCCGGCGCCGTTGATCAGCACGCGTTGCCCGGCCGTCAGCTTGCCGTGCTCGAACAGCGCCTGGTACGCGGTCAGGCCCACCAGTGGCAGCGCGGCGGAATCGGCCAGCGGGACGTTCTTGGGCGCGGGCGTCAGGACCTCGGCCGGTGCGAGGACGTACTCCGCGGCGGCTCCGGCCCCGTCCATCGGCAGGAAGCCGATGACGTCGTCGCCGACCGCGATGCCGTCCACGCCCTCGCCCAGCGCGTCGACGGTGCCGGCGACGTCGATGCCCGGAGTGTGGGGCAGGTCCACCGGGATGGGGCCGCGCATGAAGCCGGCGCGGATGTTGGCGTCGACGGGGTTGAAGGACGTGGCGGCGACGCGTATGCGGACCTCACCGGCCCCCGGGACGGGCTGCTCCACGTCCTCGTAGCCCAGGACGTCGGGGTTGCCGTACTCGTGGAAACGCACTGCCTTCATGACTGTTCTCACCTTCATTGTGATCCAAGTTGCTTCGAATTCGAAGTAACTGTTGAGGACGGTACCTCTACTTCGAATTCGAAGCAAGTGGTACTGGTTACTGCCGGTGCGCGCGCATCGCCGCGGCGAGTTCCGCGGCGGCTCGGTCGATGCAGGCGCGCAGCCGCGCCGCGTCGCTGTGGGCCGTGGCCTGCCAGTCGGCGGGGCCTGCGACGACGAGCGTGGGCACGGGGTCGGCGTGCATGTCGGTCAGGCGCCTGCGCATCACCTGTGTGATGTCGGGTGGCTGCCGGTCGGAACTGCTGTCGAGCGCCAGCAGCACCGGCATGCGAGAGAGGACTCCGTGCCCGAGGGCGGCGAGGAACGAGTCGAACACCTCGCTCGGAGACGCGGCGAGCACCGGGGTCGCCACCACCAGCCCGTCGGCCGCCCCGACCGCCGCGATCGCCTCCCGCAGGTCGAGACTGACCCGGCCCTGGGCGGAGTGCTGGGCGAGATCGGCCACCAGCCGGTGCAGCTCCACCGCCTCCACCTCGGCGCGCGCACCGCCGGCCGCCAGCGACCGGCACACCGCCTCCGCGACCCAGTCCGCGAGCCGGCGAGTCGGACGCGGATGGCCGACACCGGCGCTCACGACGGCCAAGGACACCGGAGTCCACGCGGCGGCGCTCATCCCGGCATCGCGTTCATGGCCTTCTCCCTGCGGCCGGGCGCCTCGCTTGTGCTGACGTCGAGGCAGCCGACGGTCAGATGCCCACCGGTCGCCTCGGCGTCGAGCAGGACGCTGAAGACACTCCCTCCGATCCACTCGAGCTGCTGCTGGTCCTCACGTTGCGCGAGGTGGGGGATGCTCATGGCCGGTCCTCGGGATCCGTGGGCGGCGGCGCCGTCCTCCTGCTCGTAACCCTGCGCCGCAGCATTGCCCGATCTCCATGTTCTGGAGTGCTCAGTGGGGCCCAACACTGCCCACGCCATGCGCTCGCGGGGTCACGACATCGGGCCCTTGAGACCCTCGCGTCCGGCTCACTTCACCTGGGATGGCACCGGTGTTCGCGGAGGAGTTCAGTTCCGGCTCCGCCCGTGGCGGCCGGCACGGCGGCAGCCACTCTCTTCGAATTCGAAGCAGTAGACTGCCGTCATGCCTGATTCATCGCCGTCGCTCGACCCCGTGCAACTCGGCGCCTACTTCGACCTCGTCGAGGTGACCAGCCTGCTGAGGCACGCGGTCGAACAGCAGCTGCGCGAGACCGGTGATCTCAGCTATGTGCAGTTCCAACTGCTGGCCCGCCTCGGAGACTCGCCGACGGGCAGCCACCGCATGACCGACCTGGCCGACGGCGTCGTCTACAGCCGCAGCGGCCTGACGTACCAGGTAGGTCTGCTCGAGAAGGAAGGCCTGGTCGTCCGCGCTCCCTCACTGGACGACGAGCGGAGCGTCACCGTCACCCTCACCGAGGCCGGACGTGTGCTGCTCGCGAAGGTGCTGCCGGGTCACGTCGAGGTGGTCAATGGCCTCCTGTTCGAGCCGCTGTCGCGCGATGACGTCAAGGCTCTCGCCGACCTGCTGGCGCCGGTGCGCGAGCACATGCGCTCGACGCCGCCCCGCTCGGCCGCGTCTCGCCGCCGCAAAGGCGGAGCATAAGGACTCGACAGGCGTCGGAGCCCCGGCGACCGCAGCGGATCGGGACACGGCAGGACGCCGGGCAGCCCGCAGTCGCGGTGAACGGGAACGCGGGCGGAGACAGACCGAGTCGTCAGGCCCGTTGTGCGAACTGCGCCGGTGTCGCTCGGTACTGCTTCTTGAAAGCGCGGATGAAGTGGCTGCTGTCGGTGAAGTGCCAGCGCGCGGCGGCCTCGGACACGGTGAGCCGCGACCCGGAGGCGGTGAGTGCCGCGGCGGCTTCCTCCAGGCGTCGGCGGCGGATGTAGGCGCTGAACGACTCGTCCAGACTCGCGAAGGCCCGCTGCAGGGTGCGGACGGAGACGTGCAGGTGCGCGGCGATCGCGGCCGGCGATAACTCGGCGTCGGTGAGCCGGACATCGGCCAGATCCTTGGCCGCTTGCGCCAGCGCCGGGGTGAAGGTGGGCTCGCGGTCGTCGAAGTGGTCCAGGACCAGCCCCTTGGCCAGTTCGAGCAGGGCGTTGCGGGCCGCGTGCACGCCCGCCGGGCCGAGGTCGCTCACGGTCCGTTGGACCATGGTGGTGTGTGCCATGAGGATCTGCGCCGCGGGCGAGGTGGCCCGGCCGGTGCGTGGTTTCCCGGCTACCAGTGACCGCAGAGCGTCACCGGGGAAGATGAAGATACGCCTGCCGATCTCGGGCGTGGTGTGGAAGTGGTTCTCCGTCACGACGTGGTGCATGAAATAGGTGCCGGCCGAGACGTGGGCGTCACCGCCCTGGTCGTGCGGGTCCCGCAGGGTCGTCACACCTCGCAGCCCGACGTACAGCCTGATGTGGTCGTGCTCATGCGTACCGACCGCCTGGGTGCGCACGGATGAGGAGCCCCAGAGTTCGTTGACGACCGTCTCCTGCAGGGTCACCGAGCGCATGATTCCCTCGAAGCCGTCGACCGTGGAAGCGCTGAACTCCGGCAGGGGATACAGGTCGCCCATGCGGGCGTTCCAGGTGTCGACGAACAACTTCCACGTTCCCCGCCCCATACCGGTGGAGTCGACGTCGATGGTGAACGCGCCCACCTTGGCGCTCGGTCTGCCGCTCATCTGCCCTCCGCGCGGATGGAGTTGTCGCCGGGATCCCATCTCGTGTCGCAAAAGTACACGCTTTCTTCGCACACCCGTTCCTACTCTTGGCTACGCCCCGACCGTTGACGATCTTCCGGCCGCGAGTGCCGCCGACCGGGCTGCCGCCGTGCGGGCCGGCGTCGCCGCGGGGCCACTGCCCCGGTGACGAAGTCGTGGTCCCGCCGACCACTGATCCCCACCTGACCGACCTTCGAGGAGACAACCGCGATGATTCCCGATGACGATCCGTCCCGGTCCCTGACCGTGGCCAACCCGGACGACCCCGGCACCACATACGTCTCACTGGTGGGCAACACGTACGCCATGCTGGTCACCGGCGAGCAGACCGACGGCCGGTACTGCCTGATCGACATGCGTGTGCCCGACGGCGGCGGCCCGCCCCCGCACCGGCACGACTTCGAGGAGATGTTCACGATCCTCGAGGGCGAGATCGAGTTCACCTTCCGCGGCGAGAAGTACACCGTGGGGGCCGGGTCCACGGTCAACGTTCCGGCCAACGCGCCGCACAACTTCCGCAACATCTCGGGTGCGCCGGCTCGCATGCTGTGCATGTGCACCCCGGCAGGCCAGGACGAGTACTTCCTGCGCATCGGCGATGTCGTCGCGGGCAAGGACGCGCCGCCGCCGCAGCTGACGGAGGACGAGCTCATGGAGCGGCGCCGCCGGGCGGCCGAGCTGGCCTCGACCTACCGGAGCGAGTTCCTCTAGGGCGTGTTGCGAAAGTCCCGTCGTCCGCCCGGAGGGCGGGCCTGGCGGCGTCATGGGGGCCCCCGCTCGAGCGCAGCCGAGAGTGGGGGAGCGTGCTCTCGGCGTGCCGGGCGGAAGCCCTCGTACTGGACGTACTCGGGCTTTCGCCCGGTGCGGCGAGTGGGGGCACCTCCCACGCCCTTAAGGCAGTGGGGGAGCGTGCCCGGCGTCGCCAGGCAGGCGGGACTTTCGCAACACGCCCTAGCCCACAGGGGCGGCGCGCGGGGACGGCCTGCCTCCGACGTGACCGGGGGCCCGGCCGGTCCCGGGCCTGCTCCGGTCACGGATGCGGCCGGGCTGAGTGGTGTGATCGCGTGGGCGGTCCGGCGGTGCGACCGCTGACAGGCTGACTGTTACTGCTATTTCCGAGGAGCGCAGATTGCAAGCGGTGGGACTGGCGGACCGGCTGGCCTCGGCACGAGCCGGTGCGCTGGTGGGCAGGGAACCGGAGCGGGCGGTGCTCGACCGGATGCTGTCCGGGGCGCCGGACGCTCCGCTCGTGGTGTACCTGCACGGTCCCGGAGGCATCGGCAAGTCCTCGCTGGTGCGCTACGCCGCTCGGCAGGCCGAGCTCATCGGCCGCCGCGTGGTACACGTGGACGGACGGTTCCTCGACGCCGACCCGCGCCGGCTGGAGGAGGCCGCGGCCCTGGCCTGCGCCGAACCCGGTGCGGTGCTGCTCATCGACACCTTCGAGCAGTGTCAGCCCCTTGAGGCGTGGCTGCGTGAGAGCTTCCTGCCGCGGCTCGCCGACCATGCGATCGTGGTGGTGGCCGGCAGGGTCGCCCCCGACGCCGAGTGGTCGCTGGACCCTGGGTGGGCGCAGCTGTTCACCGCGCTGGCCGTGCGGCCGCTGGACGTCGCGCAGTCCGACGCTCTGCTCGCCGCCCGCGGTGTTCCCGCCGAGCAGCGGGGCGCCTTCGTCGCCTTCGCGGGAGGCAGCCCGCTCGCTCTCTCGCTGGCCGCCTCCCTGCCCCCGTCCGCACTCGGCGCACTGTGGGAGCCGACCGGCGACGTGCTGACGACCCTGGTCGAGAGGCTGGTGGGCGACCTGCCCAGCGCCGTCCACCGGCGCGCCCTCGAGGTCGTCGCGCAGGCCTACGTCACTCGCGAGTCTCTGCTGCGCACGGTGCTGGGCGACGAGGACACCGACACAGTGTTCTCCTGGCTGCGCCAGCTGCCCTACATCGAGGCCGGCCCCGAGGGGCTGCACCCGCACGACGCGGTGCGAGCGACCCTCGAGGCCGACCTGCGCTGGCGGGACCCCGAGCGCTACGACGACATCCGCGTCCACATCTCGCTGGCGGGCCTGCGGGCCGTACGCGGCGCCACCGAGGACGACGCGCCCTTACGGGTCGCGGAGTGGATGTTCCTCTTCCGTCACCAGGGCGGACCGGACAATCTCTACAACTACCGAATGCACCCGCACATCGAAGACACCCCGCTGCGGCCCGAGGACGTGCCCGGTGTGCTGCGCATGGCCGAGGAAGCCGAAGGCCCGGCATCGGCGGCCGCTGTCGCGCACTGGGTGCGCCGCCAGCCGGAGGCCTTCCGCGTCCACCGCTATGCGGGCTCCTCCGCACCCGTGTCGTTCATGGCCATCCTGCGACTGGACGCCCCCCTGCCCGAGGACCGTGCCGAGGACCCGGTGATCGCAGCAGTCTGGGACCTTGTGGAGGCGGCCGCTCCCCTGAGACCGGGCGAGCACCTGGGCATCCGCCGCTTCGCGGTGCAACCCGGCGGGCGACAGCGGCCCTCGCCCCTGATGGAGCTCATCAGCCGGCGCACCATCGGCGAGGAGATGCGCGCCCACGGACGCGCCGTGACCTTCACCGTCTTCGAAGACGCCGGCCGGTGGGGACGCTACCTCGCCGAGGCCGGCATGCCGGAGGTCGCGGCCGTGGACCTCGGCGAGCGGCGACAGCACGTCTTCGGCCGGGACTGGCGACTGCAGACAGTGGAACAGTGGGTGCAGCACCGGGCTCGCACCACGGTCACGCCCGTTGCGACATGGCCCACAACCGCCGCCACGAGTGGCCCGGTCGACCAACTGTCGCGCGTCGCGTTCGAGGAAGGAGCTCTGGAGGCGCTGCGTACCTGGCACGCCCCTCGCGAATTCGCGACGAGCGTCCTGCTGCACTCCCATCTCGTGCCGCCGGGCTCATCCGATCCGATCGCCGACCTGCGCGGCGCCATCATCACCGCGCTCGACGCACTGCAGACCGATCCTGCGGGCGTCAAGGCTCACGAGGCTCTCACCGCCACCTACATCACGGCCGCGCGTACCCACAGGGCTGCCGCCCGGCGGCTCGGAGTGCCCTACGGCACCTACCGGCGCCATCTCGCCCTGGCCAAGGAACGCCTCACCGAACAACTGCTGCGACAACCGGCCACGACCTCCACACCGACCCCGTCGCCCCAGGTGCCGAAGGAGTGCACCGTGGGCAGCGCTGGGCACGGTTGAACAGCACAGGTGTCTGCCTCGGGCAGGCGCCGGCCGCGATGCTCGTGGCATGACCAAAACGAGTGTCCCGATCACCGTCTTCGCCCGTACAACGTCCAGCCCCGCCCACACCTACCAGGTCATCGTGCCGATCGACCTCGCCCAGGTGTTCAAGCCGTGGGGACCGTTCCCCGGCGTCGCGGAAGTGCGCGACCAGACCGGCACCTGGAACCGACCGGGGACGTCGCGCCAGACCTGGTTCACCGACGGTTCCAAGGCCGACGAGCGGCTCACCGAGATCGCGGAGGGGCACGGGTTCGCCTATGAACTGAGTGGCTTCACCAACGTGTTGGCCAAGCTGGTCTCCGGGGTGCGCGGCGAGTGGTCGTTCCTGCCCGACGGCACCGGCACGTCGATCCGCTGGACGTACGACTTCCGGCCGCTGCCAGGCCGCCGCTGGATCGTCGCAGGGCCGTTCAAGCAGCTCTGGATCCGCTACATGCGCGCTGCACTCACCAGGATGGTGACCGTGGTGCAGGAAACGCCCAATGGCGTCATGGAGGAGTAAGCGCCCATGTCGATGCCGAGGGTCGCTGCGTGCTCGACGAGGTCTCGATGAGGGCCTGGCCGACGGTGCTTCTCTTGCGGCCCATGAACCCCATCGCCCCCACCAGGTCCGGCACGAACATCTATACAAAGCACAGCGATGCCGGATAAATCGCCCTCTGAGGCAACCGAGACGTCTGAACTCGTGGTCATGCACTGTGATCGCCCTTTGACCGACGGCCGGACCCGACCACCCGGCCGTCCCAGCGAAAGCGGACCATGAGATATCGCACCAGAGTGACGGCACCGGCCACCGCCCTGATAGGCGTCGCCACGGCGCTGACCGTGGGGTCTTCCGCCCACGCCGCCCCGGCGGCCGCCTCCCCGGGCGCCGAGACCCTCGGCGACCCCGTCTTCCCGAGCCTCGGCAACGACGGGTACCGCGTCTCGGCCTACACCCTCGACTTCGCGTACGACGCGACGACCAAGCTCGTCACCGCCACGGCGACGCTGGAGATCCGCACCACGCAGGCCCTGAGCCGCTTCTCCCTGGACGCCCTCGGCCTGGACATCACGTCCGTCCGCGTCGCGGGCCACGGGGCCGACTTCGAGCAGGTCGGAGAGAAACTGCGGGTCACGCCCGTGCGCAGCCTGCAAGACAAGTGCACGGCCACCGTCGTGGTGGCGTACACCGCCGACCCGCGCAGGTCCCTCGCGCACACCGCCTGGGTCCCCACACCGGACGGTTTCGCGGTCTGCCCCCAGCCGGACTCGGCGCACACCGTCTTCCCGTGCAACGACCACCCGCAGGACAAGGCGGCCTTCACCGTCCGCGTCACCGTGCCCAGCGGCCTGCGCGGGGTCGCGAGCGGCTTCCTCGTCCGCACCGAGACCCTCACCGACGGCAGGACCGCGTACACCTACCGGTCGCGTGAGCCGATGGCCACCGAACTGGTGCAGATCACGGTCGGCGACTACGTCGTCAAGGACCGTCAGGGCCCCGGCGGACTGCCCCTCAGGGACGTTGTGCCGACCGCCCGCGCCAGTTCCCTGGAACCGGCGCTCTCCCTCACCGCGGGGCAGATCAGCTGGATAGAGCAGCGGCTCGGCGCGTTCCCCTTCGAGACGTACGGGCTGCTGCCCTGCAACTCCGACGCCGCGAACGCCTTCGACTTCACGGGTCTGGAGACCCAGACCCTCACCCTCTACAAGCCGAACTTCCTGCTCCAGGACGAGTCGAAGATCGGCTCGCACATGATGCACGAGCTGGTCCACTCCTACTTCGGCAACAGCGTCAGCCCCGCCACCTGGGCCGACCTCTGGCTGAACGAGGGTCACGCCGACTTCTACGGGCTGCTCTACCGCTACGAGCGCGGCTGGACCGACTCTCTCGGGCTGACCACCATGGAAGCCCGGATGAAGGACACCTACGCGCGTGGTGACCAGTGGCGAAAAACCTCCGGTCCGGTCGCCTCACCCAACGCGACGAACCTCTTCGACAGCCAGCGCTACCTCGGGGGCGTCCTGGTCCTGTACGCGCTGCGGCAGTTGATCGGCGAGGCCGCCTTCGGCTCCGTCGAGCGCGCCTTCCTGGACCGGTACCGCAACTCCGCGGCGTCCACGGAGAACTACATCACCGTCGCCTCCGAGGTCTCCGGCCAGGACCTGTCCGGATTCCTGCGGGACTGGCTGTACGGCACGAAGACCCCGCGGATGCCCGGCCACCCGGACTGGACGGTCACTCCGGCGACCGCGTCGCTCGTCGCGCCGAACACCCGGACGAACGGGCACTACCACGACAACTCGGCCACCCTGTAAAGGCCCGGGCGGGGCGACGGCCCAGGCGGGTGAGGGCCCAGGCGGGGCGAGGCCCGGCCCGGGCAGCGGCTCAGTCGAGCCGGGTGGAGGCGACTTCGCCCGGCTCGGTCTCCGTGACGCCGCGCTGCTGCGGGATGACCACCGTGCCCTGTTGCAGAGCGACCGTCCGTGCGGGCGCCGGAATCCGGATGCCCTCCTCGCGGTAGCGCCGGTGCAGCCGCTTGATGAACTCGTGCTTGATCCGGAACTGGTCGCTGAACTCGCCGACGCCCAGGATCACCGTGAACCCGATCCTGGAGTCGCCGAAGGTGTGGAAGCGGACCACCGGCTCGTGATCGGGGAGGGCGCCGGTGATCTCGGTCATCACCTCGGTGACGACCTCGCAGGTGACCCGCTCGACCTGCTCGAGGTCACTGTCGTAGGCGACGCCCACCTGGACCAGGATGGTCAACTGCTGCTCGGGACGCATGAAGTTGGTCATGTTGGTCTTCGCGAGCTCCCCGTTGGGGATCACGACCAGGTTGTTGGAGAGCGCGCGGACCGTCGTCTGACGCCAGTTGATGTCCTCGACGTATCCCTCCTCGCCGCTGCTCAGCTTGATGTAGTCGCCGGGCTGGACGGTCTTGGAGGCGAGGATGTGGATACCGGCGAAGAGGTTCGCCAGGGTGTCCTGGAGGGCCAGGGCGACCGCCAGACCGCCGACCCCCAGGGCGGTGAGCATCGGCGCGATGGAGATGCCCAGCGTCTGCAGCACCACCAGGAAGCCGATCGCCAGCACCAGCACCCGGGTGATGTTCACGAAGATCGTGGCCGACCCGGCGACCCCGGAGCGGGACTGCGTCACCGTCCGCACCAATCCGGCGACGACCCGGGCCGACGCCACCGTGACGACGAAGATCAGCAGCACGGTCAGGATCTGGTTGACGGTGTGCTGGACCGCGGAGATCAGCGGCAGGGCCGCCGCCGCGGACGCCGCACCGCCCGCGACCGCCGCCCACGGCACCACCGTGCGCAGCGCGTCCACGATGACGTCGTCGCCGCCCCAGCGGGTGCGGTCGGCGTGCTTGCCGAGCCAGCGCAGCAGCATCCGCAGCAGGAACGCCGCCAGCAGACCCGCGGCCACGGCGATTCCCGCGATGACCAGGTCGTCCACGGTGAGGGCTCGCTTCACCGGTCACCTCCGGTACGGAGGACTGCGGCGAAGACCTTCACCGACGGCCGGATGTGAAGTTGCGTCACGTTGCCACCTGCTCGATTCCGATGTGCGATCGTGCGGGCCAACTGGCCCCCCGTGGCCCGCGCGACCGCTCATCCTGCCGTATCCGGCACAGGAGTTCGTACCCGGACGGTGGCCGGACGGAGTGATTTCAGACGATTTTCCCTCGCACGCCCGTCGCCGGGCCCGGACCTGCCCGACCCCGACCCCGGCCCCGACCGCGTCGGTCCGCCGCGGACTCCGGTCAGATCACCTTCAGCCGTACCAGGGCGCCCAGCGTCAACGCCCCCGGCACCAGCGGGAGCCAGACGGTGATGATCCGGAAGGCCAGGACCACGGCCGTGGCGACCGCGGCCGGGCCGCCCGCCGCCACCAGCGCCACGACCAGGGCCGCCTCCACCGAGCCGATGCCGCCCGGTGTGGGCACCAGCGCGACCGCCACCGTCGCCGCCAGGTAGGCCACCGCCATGTGCGCGGGCGGCACCGGCAGCCCCAGCGCCTGCCCCACCGCTGTCAGCACGGACGCCTGCAACGCGGGGAACGCGAGCGAGCCGCCCCACAGGGCCAGCGCCCGCGCGGGCCGGGTGTGCACCGAGCGCGCCTCGCCGAAAGCCGTGCGCAGGAAGGAGCACGCGGCCGTACGCAGTCGTCGTACACAGGCCAGCACAACCGCGGCGACCAGCAGGGCCGCGCCGACCACCAGCAGCAGCGGGCCGACCGCCCCGTCAGGGAGGAGGGGGCCCAGCCGCAGCGCGTCGGGGAAGGCGACGAGCAGCGCGGCCAGAAGGGTCAGCCGGCCGACCGCCTCAGCCAGCATGTACAGCGCCAGCGCGGCGGACGAGCGGGCGAGCGGAAGCCCGCACACCGTCATGAACCGCAGGTTGACGGCGCTCGCGCCCAGCCCGGTCGGCAGCAGATGGTTGGCCGCGCCCGCGGCGAACTGGGTGGCCAGCAGCCGCCGCTTCGGCAACGCCTCGACGACGGCACCCTGCCGGGTCACGGCGGCTGCGACCCAGGTCAGACACGTCGCCCCGATCGCCGCCACCAGCCACGGCCACTGGGCGTGCCGCAGATGACCGAAGCCCTCGGCGAGCACCGACCGGTGCTGGACCGCGACGACGGTGACGAGCAGGAGCGGAAGCAGACACAGGATCTGGCGCAGCCGGCGGATCGGGACGCGACGGGGGAGTCGTCCCTCGGGGATGCCGGAGCGCTCGGAGAGGTCAGCGAGTTCGGAGACGTCGGTGACGTCGCAGACAGGCAAGAAGTCGGGGCGGTCGGGGATGTCGGGGAGGTGTACCGCTGTCACAGTCGGAGAGGTTTCCCACCCTGCGCCAACTGCGGGTTGCGGAAGCGGGGACATGGGCTTACGTACGGTCATCGGATCCTTCGCAGGGACGGACAGCGGGGTTCCCTTGACCTCAAGCAAGCTTGAGGCTCTACGGTCCTTCCTATGAGCATGGAGACCACGGCCTGGACACAACTGCACAGTGTCATGAACGCCGAGCAGGAACGACGACCCCTGGCCCGCGCGACACTGCGCCGCATCGGCGCGTTCGCCCGCCCGCACCGCCCCCGCATCGCGCGGTTCGTCGCGCTCGGGGTGGTGACCGCGCTGCTCGCCGTCGCCACCCCGGTCCTCGCCGGGAAGGTCGTGAACGCGATCGTCTCGGGCGACGACGAGGGCACCGTCGTCCGCCTGGCCCTGCTCATCGCGCTGATCGCGGTCGCGGAGGCGGCGCTCGGCATCCTCGGCAGACGCCTGTCGGCGTCGCTCGGAGAGGGACTCATCCTCGATCTGCGCACCGCTGTGTTCGATCATGTGCAGCGCATGCCGGTCGCGTTCTTCACACGCACTCGTACGGGTGCGCTCGTCTCCCGTCTCAACAATGACGTCATCGGCGCCCAACGCGCCTTCAGCAACACCCTGTCCGGAGTGGTCAGCAACCTGGTCACGCTGGTCCTCACCCTCGCCGTCATGCTCACGCTCTCCTGGCAGATCACCCTGCTGGCGCTGGTGCTGCTGCCGGTGTTCGTGATCCCGGCCCGGCGGATGGGCAGCCGGATGGCCCGGATGCAGCGGGAGGCCGCGGCGCTGAACGCGGCGATGGGCACCCGCATGACCGAGCGTTTCTCCGCACCCGGCGCCACCCTGGTCAAGCTCTTCGGCCGTCCGGAACAGGAGTCCGAGGAGTTCGCGGTCCGCGCCCGCCAGGTCCGGGACATCGGCGTACGGACGGCCATGGCCCAGTCCGTGTTCATCACCGCCCTCACCCTGGTGTCGGCCCTGGCGCTGGCCCTCGTCTACGGCCTCGGCGGCTGGTTCGCCCTGCGCGGCACCCTCGACCCGGGCGCCGTGGTGGCCCTCGCCCTGCTCCTGACCCGCCTGTACGCCCCGCTCACCGCGCTGGCCGGCGCCCGCGTCGAGGTGATGAGTGCCCTCGTCAGCTTCGAGAGGGTCTTCGAGGTGCTCGACCTGAAGCCGCTGATCGAGGACAAACCGGACGCCCGCGAGGTCCCCGACGGTCCGGTGGCCGTCGAGTTCGACCAGGTCCGCTTCGGCTACCCGTCAGCCGACAAGGTCTCCCTCGCCTCCCTGGAGGAGGTGGCCGCCCTCGACACCCGGGGCGGCGACGAGGTCCTGCACGGCATCTCCTTCCGCGCCGAACCCGGACAGACCGTCGCCCTCGTCGGCTCGTCCGGCGCCGGCAAGTCGACCGTCGCCCAGTTGCTGCCGCGGCTGTACGACGTCGACGAGGGCGCTGTCCGGGTCGGTGAGGTCGACGTCCGTGATCTGAGCGCGCGGTCCCTTCGGGAGACCCTCGGCATGGTCACCCAGGACGGGCATCTCTTCCACGACACCGTGGGCGCCAACCTGCTGCTCGCCCGCCCCACGGCGACCGAGGAGGAGCTGTGGGACGCCCTGCGCCGCGCCCGCCTGGACGACCTCGTACACTCCCTGCCCGACGGCCTCGACACCGTGGTCGGCGAACGCGGTTACCGGCTCTCCGGCGGCGAACGCCAGCGGATGACCATCGCCCGGCTGCTGCTGGCCCGCCAGCGCGTCGTCATCCTCGACGAGGCCACCGCCCACCTGGACAACACCTCAGAGGCGGCCGTGCAGGAGGCACTCACCGAGGCGCTGGAGGGCAGGACGGCCGTCGTGATCGCCCACCGGCTGTCCACGATCCGCAGCGCGGACCTCATCCTGGTGGTCGAGGCCGGACGGATCGTGGAACGCGGTACCCACGAGGACCTGCTGACCCTGGACGGACGGTACGCGCAGCTGTACCACACGCAGTTCGCGCAGAAGCCGGGCGACGTGACGCAGATCGCGTCCAAGGACGGGGCGGCGGCGTAGTCACGGGCACGCCGCCCAGGCCTCAGCCGGCCTTCGTGACCTTCACGGAGAGGTCGTTGTCGACGGTGTAGTAGGGGTGCACGAGGGCCCCTGCGACTGCCACCGTCGGGTAGACGAAGACCTCCTTGCGGTCGGCCACATCGTCGAGGAGTCTGGCCATCCGGATGGGCGACGCTTCCGGCGCGGGCAGCACGAAGGCGTCCCAGATGCCGCTCCCGCCGTCCGTCCCGGTGGCCAACTCCTCGTAGTCGACGGTGAAGGAGAAGCTCCGGTCGTCGTCCCCGGCCCGTGGTTCCAGGGTGCGCACGGCACCGTCGCCGCCCCGCCGACGCAGGCGCACCACGGCACCCTCCCCGAGCGAGGCGCCGTGCAGGCGGGCGTCGACGGTCATCGACCGGCCCGTGACCTCGATATCGGCGGCCTCCGCGTGGGCCGTGCGTCGCCAGGCGCGTATCGCCAGATGGCCGTCCTTGGTCACGTACGGGATCCGGACGGCGAGAGGTGACTGCCGGTCACGGAGGTGACCGTCGACGAGGACCCGCAAGTCGCGCGGTCCCGGGAGCAGCCGCAGCCGCCGGGAGTCGGGGTCCTGGAGGAGGTAGACGTCCCACCGGCCTTCCGCGAGGACGGGCCAGGTGTCCAGGACGGCACGTCGGCGGCCGTCGCCGGCCGGCTCCAGGTCGAGGACGTGGAGGATCTTCTCCGGCTGTCCCTTCTTCGGACGCAGCCGCAGCAGTACCTGGCCGGCCTCCGCCGGCCGCGCCGGCACGTCGAACGTGATCCTGCCGTCAGCGTCGACCGCACAGCCGACGCGTGGCCGCGCCTCGGGTTCCGTGCCCACCGCTGTCCCTTCCGTCTCTCCTGCGCCCCTGCTCATCGCTGCCCCCTTCGTACGACGCGCAGCGCGCTGCCCGCGGCGGTGATCGCGGTGTCGCGGGCGGCGAATCCCTTGCTGACCAGGACCCGGCGCACGGGAGTGCGTTCCTGGGCGACCGGTCGTCCGGCCCGTCTCGCGGCGACCGCCTCGGCCAACAGACGCTCGGCCTGCTCGACCACCGGGCCGGGAGCGAACCGTTGTGCGTTCTCCAGTGCCGCACGGCCCATGCGGCGGCGTCGCTCGTCGTCACGGACGAGTTCCAGCAGGGCCGCGCCCATCGCGTCACGGTCCCCGACCGGCACCAGCCGGCCGTCGACGCCGTCCTTGATGATCTCACCGGGTCCGTAGGGGCAGTCGGTGCTCACCACCGGCAGACCGCAGCGCATGGCTTCGACGATCGTCATCCCGAACGGCTCGAAGTTGGAGGCGGCCGCTCCGATCGAGCCCTTGACCCACTCGGCCTCCATGGGCGCCACCGCACCCATCAGGAAGACGTTGTTGTACAGCCCGAGCCTGGTGATGAGCTCCCGCAGCCGGTCGTGCTGCTCACCCTTGCCGTAGATGCGCAGCTGCCAGTCCGGGCGTTCCGCGACGACCATGGCGAAGGCCTCGATGAGTAGGTCGTACCGCTTCACCGGGACCAGCCGGCCGGCCGCGACGACGACCTTCGCGGTGCCGTCCGCGGCCGACAGCCCGGGATCCGGCACGCTGTTCGCGAGGGCCTCCACCCGTACCCCGGGCAGTCTCATCTTGCGGCGGTAGGCGGCGGCGTCCGCCTCGGTCACCGTGGTGAGCGTGTCCAGCCGACGGTAGGCGCTGCGTAACGCGCCCCGCAGCCGGGGCGAATGGTTGTCCAGGGTGAGGTGTTCCTGCCCGACGCGGGCGACGTGGCGCGGGGCCTGGAGCGCGAGATGCACGTTGAGCCCCGGCCGGGTCCCTATCACCACGTCGGCGTCCATCGAGGCGAGACACTCCCCGATCCGCTGGTCGGTCAACTCGCTGTACTGCCCGTGCCGGTACTCGGAGCGGGGGAAAACCTTCGCCGGTCGCAGATGTGACGGGTGCTCCTTCTCCTGCCTGAGGTCCACCAGCGGCCGCAGCGAGACCCTCGGGTCCAGGGTGAAGCTCGGGTGCTCGCGGTGCCGCAGCACGGAGACGATCTCCACGTCGTGGCGCTCGGCGAGTGCCTGGGCCAGGTTGAAGGTGGTGGTGATCGTGCCTCCGATTCCGTAGGCGTTGTGGAGCAGGAAAGAGATCTTCATAGGGGACTGGACCATACGAACTGGCGCACGGTTGCGTGTCGTTACCACTTCGTAGCGCCCACGGACCCGACGACTGCGTCACAGTCGCCGGCCCGTCGTGTCAGGGCAGCGCGATACCGTCCAACTTGCCCGCCTTGGCGTCGTCGACCAGGTGGGAGAACTGGTCGAAGCTCATCTGCACGCGCTGGCCGAAGTCGTCGGTCAGGATGATCCGCTGCTCGGCCGGGGCGTTCGGGTCGACGAAGAGCTGGGGACAGCCGCAGTCGCACTCTCCGCAGAACGTGGCGACGGGTCGCAGTGCGCCGGTGTCGGTCATGGTGCTCCACCTCCGTGGGCATGGGGTCGCGTCGCGCCGGCGTCCGGGGCCGACGGTCGCGAGGTCTGTCCGGGGGATACCCGGCGGCGGCGAGGCGGACGCGCGGTGCCGGTGTGCGCGCGAAGCGCGCCGGGCGGCGAGTGTGCGCCGGTGCTCCTTCGGTCGCTTCCACTGCTTCGCTTTCACCCGGGGAGGCGGGAACCGAACAGGGTCCGCGGCCGACTCCGAGGGAGGAGGCGGGGCGTCTGTGCGGAGGCGGGCAGCTCCACCGGAGGGGCACTATCTTTTCGGAAGTGCCGCTCCTGAAGTAGGGTACGGATGTGGACGTAAGTGAGGCGACATTCGTGGACCGTGTGCGGATGGCCGGCGGCGACACGATGTGTCCGCAGCGCGTGGCCCTGGAACACGTCACCAGCCGCTGGGGCACCCTGGTGCTGATCGCGCTGCTGGACCGCTCCTGCCGCTTCGGTGAACTGCGCCGGGTGATCGGCAGGGTCAGCGAGAAAATGCTGACCCAGACCCTGCAGACCCTGGAACGCGACGGCATGGTCCACCGCGACGCCAAGCCGGTGATCCCGCCCCACGTGGACTACTCCCTCACGGACCTCGGCCGGGAGGCGGCCGAACAGGTCCGCGGCCTCGCGCAGTGGACGGATCGACGGATGGCGGCGATCCAGAGGGCGCGTGAGGAGTACGACGCGGCGAAGGGGTGATCCCCACCTCGGCCGGCACCACCGCATCCACCTTCGTCGGCCGGCGTGGAGGGTGCGGCGCTCCTAGGAAGATCCCAGCCTTCTCCAGCAGTCGAAAGCACGGCAAGTTCACGGGTGAACGAACCGTGCCGGGGTTTTCGCCCCGACCGAGCGAGGAGGATGCGATGACTGGGACAACCTCGGACATCACCGAGCAGGGCGGCCGGAAGGTCGTACTCGTCACGGGTGCCACCAGCGGCATAGGCGAAGGCATCACCAGGCGGCTTGCCGCGGAGGGCCACCATGTCGTCGCCGGTGCGCGTCGAGAGGATCGGCTGGCCGACCTGGCGGAGAGCCTCCGAGCCGACGGCGGCAGCATCGACGTACGCCGTCTCGATGTCACCGACCGGGACGACATGGCCAGGTTCGTCGACGAGACCGTCACCGCGCGGGGGCACATCGATGTGATGGTCGGCAACGCCGGCGTCATGCCGCTGTCGCGGCTCGACGCCCTGCTGGTGGACGAGTGGGACCGGATGGTCGATGTCAACATCAAGGGACTGCTGCACGGCATCGCCGCGGCCATGCCGCACTTCCAGCGCCAACAGAGCGGACACTTCGTCACCATCGCGTCCGTCGGCGCCTACTCCGTGGTTCCCACGGCCGCCGTGTACTGCGCCACGAAGTACGCGGCCTGGGCGATCACCGAAGGGCTGCGGCAGGAGGCGGAGCCGTTCATCCGGGTGACCACCGTCTCGCCCGGCGTCGTCGAGTCCGAACTCGCCGACACCATCACCGACCCCGGAGCCGCGGCGGCGATGAAGGCCTACCGTGCGGCCGCCATCCCGCCCGATGCCATCGCCCGCGCGATCTCCTATGCGATCAGCCAGCCCGCCGACGTCGACGTCAACGAGCTGGTCATCCGGCCCGCGCGGCAGCGCCCGTAGCGGCCCGGCGGCCGGCGATCGGAGGAGAAGCCCGACGTCAGGCCGTCGGGTAGTCGGCGCTGAGAGTGACCTCGCGCCATGCGCTGAAGTGGGTCCTGAGGGTGTCGAGCCGGGACATGGCGACGTCCAGGGCGACCCTGCCCAGGAGCAGTCGCAGCGGGGGATTCTCGGACCGCACCGCTTCGATGATGGCCGCGGCGGCGCGTTCGGGGTCGCCGGGCTGGTGCCCGTAGGTGTCCAGGGTGCTCTTGCGGCGGGCGCCGGCGGTGTCCGCGTAGTCGTCGATCTGCGTGGCCGACTGGCGCATGGAGGGGCCGGACCAGTAGGTGCGGAAGGCTCCCGGCTCCACGATCGTCACGTTGATGCCCAGCGGGGACACCTCGGCCGCGAGTGACTCGGAGAGTCCTTCGACGGCGAACTTGGTGGCGTGGTAGTAACCCGTGGCGCCGAACGCGGCCAGGCCTCCGAGGAGATGTTGACGATGTGCCCGCTGCGGCGGGCGCGCATTCCCGGCAGGACGCCGCGCGTGACATCGACGAGGCCGAAGACGTTGGTGTCGAACAGGGCGCGGACCTCGTCGTCCTCGCCCTCCTCGAGAGCGGCGAGATAGCCGTAGCCCGCGTTGTTGACCAGCACGTCGATGTGGCCGAAGGCCTCCTGAGCGGCCTCGACGGCCTTCTCGATCTGCTGGGTATCGGTGACATCGAGCGCCAGGCCGAGCGCCCGATTCCCGTGGCGGGCGACGATGTCCGCCACGCTCTTCGGATCGCGGGCGGTGACCACGGCCCGCCAGCCCCGGTCGAGCACCGCGTCGGCCAGGGCGCGGCCGAGTCCGGTCGAGCAGCCGGTGATGAACCAGACGGGTATCGCGTCGACAGACATAGGGGATATGTCCCTTCATGGGGTGTGCGGCATGGGATAGGGCATGGGATAGGGCATGGGGTGAGACGCCACGGATGTGGGCGCGGCGATCCTGGGATCGGAGTCCAGGGAAGGGAACGGCCGCGGTGAATTCAGTCGCCCGTGGCGATGTCCTGCTGCACGGAATCCGAGGCCCGCGCCGTTTCAGTCGCGGTGATGCTGCCGAGCAGGGACAGTGCGTGGGCGGAGGGGCTGCCGGACTCGGCCTGGTAGACGACGAGTTGTTGACCCGGCGCGCTGTTGATGGTCAAGGACTCGTAGTCCAGGGTGAGTTCCCCGACGACCGGGTGCCGGAAGCGTTTGGTCTCGTGTCTCTTCTGGCGGATGTCATGACGCGACCACAACGTGCGGAACGCCTCGCTCTTGAGCGACAACTCGCCCACCAGCTCGACCATCCGCGGGTCGTCGTGGTCGGTACCCGCTGCCTCGCGCAGACCGCCGACGGTGTTGGCGGCGACCTGGTCCCAGTCAGGGTAGAAATCCCGGGCGTCGGGGTCGAGGAAGACGAGCCGCATCAGGTCCCCGCTGTAGGTGTGGCCGGCGAACAGGGCGCCGCCCAGGGGGTTGTGCGCCAGCACGTCCATGCAGCGCCCCAGAATCACGGCAGGTGTGCCGTCCCAGCTGTTCATCATCCGCACCAGGGCGGGGCTCACCCGCTGACGCGAGGTGTGCCTGCGGGAACGCCCCGGCACGGGCCGGGCCAGCCGGTGCAGATGGGTCGTCGCCTCGTCGTCCAGCAACAGCGCGCCGGCCAGCGCGTCGACCACCTGCACCGAGGGGTTGCGCTCACGGCCCTGTTCCAGGCGTACGTAGTAGTCGGTGCTCAGTCCGGACAGCATGGCGACTTCCTCCCGGCGCAGGCCCGCCACACGGCGGTGGCCGATCACGGGGACGCCCTGATCCTCGGGCTGCACAAGTCCGCGCCGAGCTCGCAGGAACTGTCCCAGAAGGTTGTCGCTGTCCATGCGTTCGACAGTAGCCCCGCACCACACCCGACGCGGCGGCGCAAGGTGGCCGCGATACTCCTACGCTCGTCGGACTCAGGCCTGTGGGCGTCCGAGTTCGGGAGCGCTGGGCGTCATGTCCTGGGCGCCGATCACAGAGAGAAGCTGCAGCTGGGCGGCGCCTTCGGTGCCGGGTGGGGCGCTGAACCACAGCAGACGCTGACGTCCGTCCTCGCTGAACAGGCTGTGGCAGTCCAGCTCGATGACGCCCAACGTGGCGTGCACGATGCGTTTGTGGTCGGTTCGTCTCAGGGCGACGTCGTGGGTGTCCCACAGGTCGGCGAATTCCTGGCTGCGTCGTCGTAGCGCGGCCACCATCCGCTGCACCTCGGTGTCACCGCCGCGTCGTGCGGCGACCGCCTGGAGGTCGGCGACCAAGACCCGCGAGTGGTGGGGGTGGTCCTCCACCGGGTAGATGCCGCGGGCGCCCGGGTCGGTGAACCAGCGGTGGACGAGGCTGGCTTCGGGACCGCTCGCCGTCGGGGGCCGGCCGATCAGCGCGGCGGCCAGGTGGTTCTGGACCAGGATTTCGTGCAGGTCGGTGATGACCTGGGCGGGGGTGGTGGTGAGCTGGTCCAGCAGGCCGAGAAGGGCCGGCTGCACGTGCGCGGTCGGGCCGTGCGTGGCCGGGGGGACGAGACGGCCGGCGAGATGGAACAGGTGGTCCCGCTCATCGCCGTTCAGACGCAGCGCCCGGGACAGGGCGGCCAGCACCTGAGCGGAGGGCTGGGCGCCGCGTCCCCGTTCCAACTCGGTGTAGTAGTCGGCGGACAGGCCCGCCAGTTGGGAGACCTCCTCACGTCGCAGTCCCGGCACCCGGCGTCGCGGGCCGGAGGGCAGGCCGACGTCGGACGGGCGGATGCGGGCGCGTCGCGACTTCAGGAAGGCGGCGAGTTCGGAGTGGTTCACGCTCCCCATCGTCGCTCGTGCCGGTGGCCTGAGCCAGGGGGTGGCAACCCCTGGGTAGAGGCAGCCCTGGTTGGCGCGGCAGAGCAGGACCACGCTGGAGCCGTACGCCAGGGAGCGGCCGGTGAGGACGCCGACCGCCCCCTGCCGCCACGAACGACCCGTCGTGGCAGTCCCTGTCCGGCATCTCTCGCGGGAGCCCCCATGTCAGCCCAGGAAACCTCGCCCAGTCACACGGCGCCCCGTCACACGGCGCCCAGTCACACCGCGCCGAGTCACACGGCGCTCACGCACCCCGAAGGCCATCCTTCCGACCATCGCGCTGACCACGCCCGCGTCGCCATCGTCACCGGCGGCTCCCGCGGCATCGGTCGCGAGACGGTGAGTCGGCTGGCCGCCGACGGATTCGCCGTGGTGGTCGGTTACGCGGGCAACCGTGATCTGGCCGAGGCCGCCGTCAAGGAGGTCACCGCCGGCGGTGGCCGGGCGGTCGCCGTCCAGGCCGACGTCGCCGACGAGCAGCAGGTCGCCGCGCTGTTCGACACCGCCGAGTCCGAGTTCGGCGGCGTCGACGTGGTCGTCCACGCGGCCGGCCGACTGTACCTGTCCCCGGTCGCCGACCTGGACCTCGCCGAGTTGGACGCAGTGCACCGCACCAACATCCGCGGCAGCTTCGTCGTCGCCCGGCAGACCGCTCGGAAGATCCGCAGCGGCGGGGCGATGGTCACCTTCTCCACGTCCGTGGTCGGCCTCGCCTTTCCGGGCTACGGCGCCTACAGCGCCAGCAAGGGAGCCGTCGAGGCGCTCACGATGATCCTCGCCCGCGAACTGCGCGGCCGGGACGTCACCGTCAACGCCGTCGCCCCCGGTCCCACCGCCACCGACCTGTTCCTCGACGGCAAGGACGAGGAGACCGTCGCCCGCCTGGCGGCCCAGCCCCCGCTGGAACGGCTCGGCACCCCCGCCGACATCGCCGAGGTCGTCGCCTTCCTCGCCTCGCCGGCCGGCCACTGGGTCAACGGCCAGGTCATCCGCGCCAACGGCGGCATCGTCTGACCGAGGCGTGGACGCCGCCGACACCGCACACAACTCCCGCCATTCCAGGAAAGAGAACCACCATGCCGTTCGCCAACTTCAAGGTCATCGCCGGCACCCTCGACGAGAAGCAGAAGGAGAAGATCGTCACCCGCACCACCGAGCTCTACGTGGAGATCTACGGGGAACGAGCCCGCGCCAACACCATGGTCCTGGTCGAGGAGGTGGCCGACGGCGGCTGGGGCATCGGCGGCAACGTCCTGACCCTCGCGATGCTCGAGCAGACACCCGAGGCCTGAGGACCGCGGCAGGCAGGAAGGGGCCTCCGGCACGCCACGGCCGCCGGAGGCCGCCGGACGGGCCGACGGCCGTCACGCGTCCAGTCCCCGGCACCCACGGTGAGCGCCACCTGCCCGAGGCTGTTGTTGTCTCCGTCGGCGCCGGCACTTCGAGGGAGAGCGCTGGTGGACCGCTTCAGCGTGATGAGGAGGCATGGCGCTTCCTCACCCAGGGGACTGCGGCACCGATCGCGCACAGGCAGAGCAGGGCGATGGCGGGGCCACCCAGGAAAAGAACGCGCTGAAGAAAGGTCGCGGCGGCGTATCCGGCGCCGACTTCGGCCGTGGCCCACAGGCAGGCGGCGGTGGCGCTGTAGGGAGCGATGCGGTGGTACGGCAGCCGGGTGGCCCCCGCGAAGTGAGGGGCGAGGGTGCGGACCACGGGCAGGAAGCGAGCCAGGAGGACGGCGCGACCACCATGGCGAGTCATCAGCGCCTCGGCCTGGCGCCAGGCCACGCCGGGGACACGACGCCCTGCGCGCCCCGAACGCAATCGATGCCCCAGGAGCCTTCCGGTGCGGTGGGCGAGGAGGTCACCCGTGACCACGGCGACGGCCGCGGCCCCGACGACGGCAGGGAGGCTGACGTGGCCCGTGCGGGCCAGCGCGCCCGCGGTCAGCAGCAGCGTGAGCGTGGGGACGAAGGCACCGATGAGAAGGATCGACTCGGCCAGCACGGCCAGGGCCACCACCGCGTAGACAGCGGCAGGGGACAGGCGGCCCAGGATGTCGGAGAGCGCGTTCACCGACCCGCCACGACCCGGGGGCTCTCCCGGCCGTGGGGAGGGGCGAGGGGGCGCCGCAGGTGCCAGACGTGCGCCGGGGGCAGGTTGGTCCACACGGTCCAGCGGCCGGTGGCGTAGCGGCGCTGATATGCGGCCATGACCTCGTTCACCTCGGCGTGCCGGCGTGCCTCCGCTCGTGACGCGGTCAGCGCACGGGCGGCGCGGGTGCCGAGGTACGCGAAGTAGGTCAGGGTGCCCCCGGGGTGCAGCATCTCCATGTACCGGGCCATGATGCGCTCGACCCGCACCGGGGTGAAGTTGGTCAGGGGAAGCCCGGAGACGATCACGTCGTAGCGCTGCTCGCTGCTGAGGTGTTCGACGTACGTCTGGTGCACGGCAGCCCGCCCGGGCAGGCCCTCCAGGTGGGGGTGCGTGGCGACGAGGTGGCGCAGTCGCCCGGCGAAGCGCGGGTTCGCCTCGACGACGTCCAGACGGCTGCCCCGGGACAGCTGGGGTATCAGGACACGGGTGACCGCGCCGGTTCCGGCGCCCGCTTCCAGGACGGCCGACGGGCGGGCCGTGGCCCGGAGGGGGTCGGTCAGAGCGCGGGCAAGTGCCTTGCCGCTGGGGGCGATCGCTCCGGTGGTCCGCAGATCGCGGGCCGCTTCGGTCAGGAACATCCAGCCTTCGGTACGGCGCCGCGCCAGGACAGGGTCGGGGGAGGTGGTCCAGTCGTTCATGGTTCGACGCTAGAAATCCGCGCCCACCATCGAATCCGTCGTTGTACGACGGCTTCCCCCTACGAAAGTAGGGGGTCGGCGTAGCGGATCGTCGGGTCAGGAGACAGCCCGGCCTGCCTAGGATGGCCAGGGTGAGTTGGAGCGAAGGCCCGAGGTGGGCTGCCTGGGGGCGTGTGACGCTCGTCGCGGTACTCGTGCTGGTCGCCGTGTTGAACGGTGCGGCGATCCGCGGCGGTCACCATCTGGCCCCGGTCACCGGCGCGGCCCTGGTGTGCGGAGTCGGCCTGCTGGTGCCCGGGCTGCGCGAGACGGTCGCGCCGCTGCTGGTGACCGTGGCCACCGCGTGGCTGGGGTGGCCCCTGCTGCCGCTGCTGGCGGTCGCCCTGTTCGATCTGGCCGTGGACGGCCGGGCGCGGGTGGCGGCTGGATGTGCCGTCGCCGCGCTGGGCGCCAACCTGTTCAGCTACCCGGCAACCGCGTTGTGGGGAGCGCAGCGGTACGCCTCCACCGTGCTCGTGCCGTTGCTGGCCGTGGTCGTCGGCCTGTGGCGGGGCAATCGGCGGCGTCTTGTTCGGGCGCTGGCCGCCCAGGTGGAGCACCTGCGGGTCGAGTCGGACCTGCGGGTGGAAGCCGCTCGTGCCACGCAGCGGTCCCGTATCGCCGCGGAGATGCACGACGTGCTCGCCCACCGCCTGAGCCTGATCGCTCTGCACAGCGGTGTCCTGGCCACTAAGAGCGACACACTGCCGGCGCCGGTCGCCGAACGCCTGGGCCTGCTGCGAACGACATCCACCGAGGCTCTGGCCGACCTGCGTGACGTTCTCGGTGTTCTGCGCGCCCCTGACTCCACACCGACGGATGGCAGCCTCGCACCCGTCCTGAGAGAGGTGGGGGAACTGGTCGACGAGGCCCGTGCAGCCGGGCAACGCATAGAGCTGACGGTCGACGGCCCTCCCGAGCGGGCGCCCACCACCCATCGTCTGGGCGTGTACCGCATCGTCCAGGAAGCGTTGACCAACGCCCGCAAGCACGCCGATGGCGGGGCGGTGACCGTTCGCGTCGACTACCGGCCGCCCGCGACACTGGTCGAGGTCACCAACTCCCCTGGCGCCGCGCGCACGGACACGGTCGGTGCCGGCTACGGGCTCGTAGGTCTACGCGAACGCGTCACCGCCCTCGGCGGCCATCTGGATGCCGGACCCGTCGGAGCGGGGACCTGGAGACTGACCGCTCGCATCCCCCACCCGGTCGGCACCGAACAGAACGGCACCAGCACATGATCCGCGCCATGATCGTCGACGATGACGCCCTGGTCCGTCTCGGCCTGACCGATCTCCTCGACGGCGACCAGGGCATCGAGGTCGTCGCTCAGGCCGCCGACGGTCTCCAGGCCATCGAGCAAGCCACCGCACACCGCATCGACGTCGCGCTCGTCGATGTGCGCATGCCCCGCATGGACGGCATCACCGCCACCACCCGGCTGCGGTCCCTCTCCCACCCCCCGAAGGTGATCACCCTGACCACCTTCGACCTCGACGAATACGTCTACGACGCCCTCGCCGCCGGAGCCGACGGGTTCTTGCTCAAGGACACCGACCCGGCCGAAATCGTGCGCGCCGTCCACCTGGTGGCCGCCGGCTCGGCCATGCTCCACCCCACCGCGGCGCGCCGCCTCATCGACCGCTACCACGCCACCAACCAGCCGCAGGCCACGGCAGCCCGGGCCCGACTGGACCGGCTCACCCCCCGCGAACGGGATGTGCTGACCCTGCTGGCCCGAGGCGACACCAACGCGGACATCGCCACCCAACTCACCATGCGGGAAAGCACGGTCAAGGCCCACGTCAGCCGCATCCTGGCCACGATGGAAGTCACCAACCGGGTCCAGGCGGCCCTGTTGGCCCGCGACGCGGGACTGACCACCTGAGCGCATCCAACGCCCGCGCGGCTCGGAATGTCGGCGGCACCAGCGATTGCGGCCGTGCCCCACGCGACGGCGGGATCGTCCTGCTGCCCCACCCGCGCGAACTCCGCGCCGCCTACCTCGTACTCAGCTCCGCACGGATCCCTGACAGGTCCGTCATGCGGACCCGGACCACCCCGCGTGCCCGACTCCCGCCGAGGGATGCCAGCCAAGTCGGCGGGACACGGCCAGACCGGAGGCGATGACCGCCGGCCGTACCGTCCGCAGATCGACCGAACCGGCGCTCACCACGACCGACAGGGCCGCGACGACCCTGCCCTCGTCGTCGAGGACCCGGGTGGCCACCGAGTCGGCGCCGGGTGTCGCCTCCTGGAGGACGACGGCCACGCCGGTCTCGCGGCACTCGTCCAGCTGTTCCAGCAACCGCGCCGGATCGGTGACCGTGCGTTCGGTGTACGCGGGCAGACCCCGCGCGACGACCTGCTCGATCAGCTCGGGGCCGGCGTGCGCGAGCAGCACCTTGCCCACGCCGGAGCAGTGCAGAGGCAGCCTCCCGCCGATCTTCGACATGACGTCCACCGCGTTGCCCGCCGACAGCCGCTCCACCAGCACGGCCTCGTTGCCTTCCAGCACCGCGAGCTGGACGTGCTGGCGCAGCGCGGTGTGCAGGTCGCCCATGAACGGGAGGGCGAGGGTGCGCAGCGGGACGCTCAGCGGCGCCAGTGTGCCCAACTGCCACAGCCGGATACCCACGCTGAAGGAGCCGTCCGGTGCCCGCTCCAGCGCCCCGGACTCGACGAGTTCCAGGGCCAGTCGGCGCACCGTGGCATGAGGCAGGCCGGTCTTCCTGGTCAGCTCGGCCAGGGACAGGCGGGACCGGCCGGGCCGGAACGCGAAGAGAACGTCGAGCAGCCGCGAACTCACGCTGCGACCGGGCTGACTGGTGCGCGGCATCGGCCCTCTCCCGTACGTGGCCACGGAACGGCCTGTCCATTGAATGAACGTAGCACTTTCGGTGCTCTCGGAGCCTCGGCGAGGATCCGGATCAGCAGGACGCTCTCCCTTGAAGCAGAGGAGTGGACACATGCCCACCCAGTCCAAGCCCACCCATGTGTCCGGTCCGCGGATCGCCGTCATCGGGGGCGGCATCGGCGGTCTGGCCGCCGCGGCCTTCCTGCACCGCGCGGGGCTGACCGCCACCGTCCACGAGCAGGCGCCCGCGCTCGGCGAGGTCGGCGCCGGACTCGTGGTGGCTCCGAACGCCGTGCGGCTGCTGCGCCGTCTCGGCGTCGTGGAGCAACTCCTGCGCTGGGCGGTGCCGTTGGACTGGGGCTGGGAGTTCCGCCGCTGGGCGGATGGCAGCGTGCTGTCGGTGGAGAAGCTGAGCGACGTGTGCGAGCGGCTCTACGGCGAGCGCACCTACGCCGTCCACCGGGCCGCCCTGCTGGACACCGTCAAGTCGGCCGTGCCCGGCGACTGGATCCGCCTGGGCGCCCGCTGCACCTCGATGGACGAGACCCCGCACGGCCTGCGGCTGCGCTTCGCCGACGGCAGCAGCGTGGAGGCGGACATCGTCATCGGCGCCGACGGCGTGCATTCCGTGGTGCGGGGCGCGGTCGCCGAACCCGCACCGCCGGAGTACTCCGGCATCTGCGCCTTCCGCACCGTCGTGCCCGCCGACGTCGCACCCGAGTTCGCCCTGCGACCCGCGCAGACCCTCTGGCTGGGACCCGGACGGCACTTCGTGCACTACCCGATCAACGGCGGACAGGCCGTCAACGTCGTCGCGTTCGCCCCCGCCGGGGACTACACCGACGAGTCATGGAGCGCGACGGCCACCATCGAGGAGTTCCACGCCGAGTTCGCCGGCTGGGACCCGAGGGTGACGGACCTCATCGACGCCGGTGGTCTGCCCGGCCGCTGGGCGCTGCTGGAGCGGGCGCCGCTGCGGCACTGGAGCCATGGCCGGGCCACCCTGCTCGGGGACGCCGCCCATCCCATGTTCCCCTTCTTCGCCCAGGGCGCGGCCCAGTCCATCGAGGACGCCGCGGTGCTGGCGCGCTGCCTGGCCGAGTCCATTGACGACCCCGAGCAGGCGCTGAAGCGGTACGAGGCGGCGCGCATCGAACGCACCACGCGCCTCCAGCAGATCAGCCATGCCCGCCGCGACATCAACCACCTGCCCGACGGCCCCGAACAACAGGCCCGCGACACGTCACTCGCCGGGTCCGACCCTCTGGTGGGCAACGGCTGGATCTACGGCTACGACGCCGAACAGGTGCCGCTACGGTCTGGCCGTTGACCCGGGTCCGCACCCGCAGCCCGTCCCGGCCGTTTCGGTGACCGCCGTGGCGCCCGTCAGGAGTTCGGCGTGGACTCGGTCCAGTCGGACGTTGCGGAGATGGGTCATCGGGGTCACGCCGACGTACTCGCTGAAGCCGTCCTGGAGGCGTCGGGCGCTGACGCCCGCCGCCTGGGCCAGGTCCCCGACGGTGAAGGGGGTCTCGGGCCGGGTGTCGATCAGTTCGACGGCCTTGCGTGCCGTCCGCGGGTGGGCGGGAGGCTGCGGACGGTGCAGCGCTTCCGTGTAGTTGTGTGTCTGGGCCGGCAGCAGACTGCTCACGAGGAGACGCTCGACGTGCTGCTGGACCACGCGTCGGCCGATGAGCCCACCGGTGCCCTCAGCCTGCTGGGAATGGAACAGGCCTTCCCCGGCTACCTCTGAACCACCGCGTCATCACGTCGCACGCACAACGCCGGGCATCCGGTCATCATGCCCCGTTGGAGCGAGGCCGCAGACGCAGCAGCGCCAGAGCGATCAGACCGCAGACGGCACCCTGCGCGGCGTTGAAGATGATCATGCCGATCATGCCGGGCACCGGAGGTAACTCCGCGCTGTCCAGGAACGGTTGCAGCGAGATGTTCAGCAGGAGTGCCAGCACGGCGTAGGCCACGCCGGTGAACGTCAGCGTCTCCACCGGGCGGGGGAACCGGCGTACCACGGCGGTGGCGATCCACCCGACGATGATCAGCGCGGTGAAGATCAACGGGCCTGTCGGCTTCTTCAGCGGTCCGTCGTCATAGGCCTCGACGATGCTCAGCACGGGGCGGAGGAGAGCGAAGGCGCCCAGTGCGACGATCGTGATCCACGGTAGTTCGCGCAGGTCATTCGGAGTCGGCTCCTTGATGGCCATACGCTTGCTCCCCATTTCTGGCGCGCGGTGCGAGCGCCGAATCGGCCGACGTCGGGACCAGAATCACCGCCTTTTGAATATAGATAGCCTACATGTAGAAAGGCAACATGTTCGGATGCGGCAAACCGCACCTGATGTAGATTGCCTACATGATGTCTGAAGCGCTGCGAGGCCATCTGGGCGCGTTGATCCTCGCGGTGCTCGAACGGGAGCCCCTGCACGGGTACGCGGTCATGGAGGCTCTTCAGGTGAGCAGCGGCGGGGCGCTGGACCTGCCGACGGGCTCGCTGTATCCCGCGTTGCGTCGACTGGAGCGGGCCGGGCTCGTGGAGAGTGAGTGGAGCACGGTGAGCGGCCGCAGGCGGCGCACGTACCAGCTCACCGCCGCGGGAAGTCGCGCGCTGGCCACCGAGCGTACGAAGTGGCGGGATTTCGCCACGATGGTCGAGGGCGTCCTGCGCCCGGGCCCCGCGACGGCCTGACGGCCGGGACCCCGCCCCGCTTGCGACGGCCGGGACGAGTGGCGGCGGGCGGGGCGTGAACTGGCCCGCCTCGCCCGGCGGTTACGCCGAGCTCAGGCAGCGGCGCCCCGCCAGGGCGACACCGATCAGGGGCACGCCGAGCAGGAGCGCGGTACTCGGCAGCCCGGTGAGCCCCAGGAGCGAGCCCGTGGCCGGGCTGTAGAGGGTCAGCAGTAGCCCGAGAACGGCGAACACGACGCTGACGGCGTAGGCGAACACGCCGACGACCCGCACGAGGCGAGGGCGCGGTCCCAGGCGGCGTCCCCCGGCGCCGGTGGCGATCACCACCGCCAGCGCCATGGCGATGGCGCCGGCGCCGGCCAACCGCACCAAGGAGTTGATGAGTTCGTAGCCGGTGTTTCCGGAGTCGTCCGCGCCCTGTCCGGCGAAGCGCAGCAGTCCCCACCACGCCACCGGCTGGATGGTCAGGACGGCACAGATCAATAGGGCCGTACGGCGGCCCTGCGCGAGGCCCAACTCCACCTGGTACTCGGGGGCGATGACCCGTACGGGGCCGAAGTCGTCCACGGCGCACCGCTCGGCCCGCACGCGGTCGAGACCGTTCTCCTCGTACGCATCGCTCGCGTCCAGGAGGCTGTCGCGAGCCTCCGCGAGCATGTCCGCCTTGACCGACCGTGGGCCGCGCAAGGCCTGCTCCAGCTCTGCGACGTATCGGTCAATCACCCGGGTCTCCCTGGAGTTCCTCCGCCGCGTGCGGTCCCCGCGATTATAGGCAGCGGGGGACGGCGGCCGATCGGAGATGTCCCTGACTTGTCCCTGAGCCGGTTCATGTCTTGTGCTGGTTCAACGATTCATCTTGTTATCGCGAATGGGTGGCTTCTATCATCAGGACGCCGGTCGAGAACCAGAGGTCACCCTCGGGCAGGAGTTCCGCATGAGCACGATCCGCCGTGTTTTGCTGCCACTGCTCGTCGCCTCCGGGCTGGTACTGGGCGTGTTGTCAGCCGCGCCGCCCGCGGTGGCGGCGGGCGCCGGCAGACCCTGGACGATTCCCGCACTGAAGCAGTGGACCACCGCGGCCGGCCCTGCCTTCACCGCCGACGCCTCGACCCGCGTGGTGACCGGGGATCCCCAACTCACCGCCACAGCCCGCACCTTCGCCACCGACCTCGGCGCCCTGCTCGGCCGTGACATCGATGTCGTCACGGGTCCCGCCAGGCCGCACGACGTCGTCCTGCGCACCGACCCGTCCGTGCGGCCCGAGGCCGAGGGATACCGCCTGTCCGTCGCCGCCACCACCGTGGTCAGCGGCGCCACCGGCACCGGGGTGTTCTGGGGCACCCGCTCCGTGCTCCAGATGCTCACCCAGAAACGCACGCTCCCGGCCGGAACCGGCAAGGACTGGCCGGACTACCCGTACCGCGGCATCTCCCTGTGCAACTGCGCGAAGTTCTTCTCGGTGCCCTGGCTGGTCCGGCTCATCAAGGACATGTCGTACCTCAAGTACAACCAGCTGCACCTGGAGATGCGGATCGCCAGTACCGCGCACCCGGAGAACAACTCCGCCACCGACCCGGTGTACTCGCCCGCGCAGGTGCGCCAGATCGTCAGCGCGGGGAAGCGCTACCACGTACAGGTCGTCCAACAGGTCGGCACGCCGGGACACATGGACTACTATCTCGCCGCCCACCCGGAGCTGCGGGCCGTCGACTCCTCCGGGGCCGCCAGTGGGTCGAACCTCGACATGGCTGACCCGAAGGCCCTGCCGTACGTCAAGTCCCTCCTCGACGAGCAGATGCCGCAGTTCCCGGGCGGCGTCTGGTACGGCGGCGGTGACGAGTACCTGAGCTCCGCGGCGGGCTACGAGCAGTACCCCTCACTGGTGAAGTGGGCCCAGGAGCAGGCCGGTTCAAACGCTCCCGCCGCCGACTCCTGGGTGCTGTGGCAGAACCGCGTCCACGACTACGTCGCGAGCAAGGGCCGCACCCTGCACGTCTGGAACGACCAGCTCTACGAGGGGCTGCCCACCAAGCTCGACCCGGGTGTCGTCGTCGACTACTGGATCCACCAGGACGGCCGGACGACCCCGACCGAGATCGCCGCCAACGGCAACGCCCTCGTCAACGTCTCCGACTCCCTGTACTACGCGAGCGGCGGCCCGCCCAACGCCCAGTGGATCTACGAGACGTTCACCCCGTCCCTGTTCAGTGGCGGCCTCACCCTGCCCGCCGACGACCCCCATCTGCTGGGTTCCGCCATGGGCGTGTGGCCCGCCGCCTACGGGGACACCCAACACTCCGTCGAGCAGGGCCTGTTCGGGCCACTGCGAGCGCTCGCCCAGAAGAACTGGGGTGGCACCGCGCTCGTCTCCTCGTACGCGGACTTCCAGCCCGTCGAGCAGGCCGTCGGCCACGCCCCCGGCTACGACAGCGCGGGCGCGCTTCCCGGGGACCGCGTGTACACCCTGCGGGCGGGCAACGGCGTGTACGCCGTCGCCGCCGGGGCCGGGGATCGTACGGGATCGCTCGTCACCGGCACCGGTGCGGACGCCGGCGGGGGCTGGCTGCTGAAGGAGGACACCGACGGTGTGTACACCCTGCGTGCGCAGGCGGACGGACGCTGCGCCGAGGTCTCCGGTCAGTCGTACGCGCAGAACGCCCGCATCGTCACCGCGGACTGCGCGACCGACTCGGACGCCCAGAAGTGGCTGGCCGAACCGACGGCGGACGGGCTGGTGGTGCGCTCCGCCCTCAGCGGACGCGTGCTCACCGCGCCTTCCGGCGGGGCGGGGACGGCGCTCGTCCAGCGGTACGACACCGGCGGCACGGGCCAGCGGTGGACGGCGGCGCCCGCAGCCTCACAGCTGACGGGGGCCCTGACCATCGGCGCCCCGGTCGTCCCGGCCGGCGGACGGACCGGCGTCACCGTGTCGCTCACCAACCACTCCAGCCACCCGGTCGCCCTGCCGGACGTGTCGCTGCACACCCCCGACGGCTGGACGGCCGAGCCCCAGGGCACGCCACCGGCCCGGCTGGACGCGGGTGCCACCGCCACCCTGAAGTGGACCGCGACGGCCCCGCCGGACGCGGCCACCGGCTTCGCCCAACTGCGGGCGGTCTCCGCCACCCAGGGCGCCACCGGCTCGGTGATGACCACGGCGACGAGCCTGAAGGGCGCCACCGCCTTCGACGCCGACTTCGTCTCCGGCACCGTCACCCCGATAGACCTGGCCACCGGCACCCCGCAGGACCCCATCACCGTCGGCAAGCTGCCCGGCACGATGGTCGCCGACCCTTCCGGCGCGACCCTGTACGTCGCCAACCAGGGCTCGGCCTCGGTCAGTGTCATCGACACCGCCACCCGCAAGGTCACCGCCACGGTGCCGGTCGGCACCACCCCGGCGGGCCTGGCGCTGTCGCCGGACGGCACAACCCTGTGGGTCTCCGCGTACAGCGACAACGCCGTGCAGCCGGTGGATCTGGTCACCCTGACGGCGGGCCCGGAGATCCCCGTCGGCGCCGGACCCGAGAACCTCGCCGTCAGCCCGGACGGCACCACCCTGTGGGTCGCCTGCCGCACCGGCAACCAGGTCGTCCCCGTGGACACCGCCGCCCGTACGGCCGGCACCGCGGTGCCGGTGCCGAACAGCCCGTTCGGCATCGCCGTCAGCCAGGACGGCGGCACGGTGTACGTGGGGCAGCAGACGGCGAAGACGATCCTGCCGATCGACACCGCCACGCACACCCCGGGCACCCCGATCGACGTCGGCGGCTCACCCTTCGGGCTGACCGTCAGCCCGGACGGCAAGACCCTCGCGGTGGGCGTGAACGACACCTACACCGCCGCCTTCGTCGACCTCGCGACCGGCAAGGTCCGCGACAGCGTCCTGCTCGGCCAGCAGCCCACTCAGCTCGCCTACACCCCCGACGGGACGGTGGCGTATGCCGCGGTGGGCGCCGACGGCACCGTGGTACCTGTCCTGACCGCCGACGGTGAGACGGGCCCGCCGATCCGGGTCGGCAGCTACCCGATCGCCGTCACGGTCGTGGGGGCGTCGTGAGTCTGTCCATCGGACTCGTCGTGCACGCGAGCCGCCGCGGGGTCTTCGAGGAGGCCGTCGAGCCGGTGTCCGGAGTCTCGCTGAAGTGGGTCACCTACGGGCACGAGCGGGACATCCGCCCGCACGTCCAGAGCCTCGTCGACGGGCATGCCCTGGACGGACTGCTGGTGGGTGCCGTTCCCTATCGCGCCTGCCGCGACGTCCTGCCCCGCACACTCCCCGTCGCGGTCACCCGTAACTCCGCCCTCGACCTGGCGCTGGCGCTGGGCCAGGCGCAGGCCCGCGGCTGGCAGGCGGTTCCGGTCAGCATCGACACCTTCGACCACGAGGTGGTCTGCGAGGTGACGGAGTCGCTGCACCTCGACCGCACCCGTGTCACCTGCCTCCCGTACGCCGACGACCAGAGCGTCGACGAGATCTGCGCGTTCCACCGGCGGTCCCTCCACGACGGCGACGGTTACGTCATCACCGCACGCACCGCGGTGCTACGGCAGTCGCGCGGCGACCTGCGGGTGCTGAACGGTTCGCCCACACCGTCCAGCATCCGCTCGGAACTGCGCGAACTGTTGCTGCGCATCCGGTCCGAGCGGGCGGGCGCCGCCGGCTTCGCCGCGGGCGTCTTCTGCGTCAGCAGACACGGCTGCCCCGGTGACCCGGAGCGCAGCCGGATGGACCTGCTGCACCTGCTGCGGGCCACGCCCGAACTCACCGACGCCTGGATCGAGAACCGCGGTCGGCGCGGTGTGGTGGTCCTCGGGCGCCGGACACTGTTCGAGCGCCTCAGCCGTGACTGGCTCGTCGCCCCGGTGCTGGACCGGGCCCAGGAGTCGCTGAACGTGCCGGTGTCAGCCGGCTTCGGGGTGGGATCTTCGGCCCGCACCTCGGTGGTGCTGGCCGAACGGGCGGCCGTCCGGGCGGAGTCGGAGAACCGGCCGTGCGGCTATCTGATGGAGGACAGCGGCCTGGTCCTCGGGCCCATCGGGCCGGGCGGGCTGGGTGGACCGGGTGGACCGGGTGGCCGGTCGGCGGGACAGTGGACAGGGCCGCCGACCGCCCGGCCGCACCGCGAACAGGGCGACCGTATGCGGGAACTCGCCCGCACCGTCGGGCTGAGTCCGGCGACGCTGTCCAGGCTGGCCGCGATCGAGCACGATGTGGCCGGACGGGCCGTCACACCGAGCGAACTCGCCGACGCCATGGCCGTCACCGATCCCAGCGGCAGGCGCCTGGTCCGCAAGCTCCACGCGCACGGCCTGGTCACCTCCGAGGGATGGGCCCAGACCCACCGCAAGGGCCGGCCGACAGGGTTGTACCGCCTGGCGATCGTCGCGGCGCTGACCGGCTCCGCCGACGGGCACGCCCTGGAAACCGTGTGAGCCCCGGAGCCGACCCTCTCAGAGCAACGCCTCCGCCACGGCTCTCAGGTTGGCCCGCCCCCGCCCGTACGCGCACAGCCCGCCCGCCGCCTCCGTCTCCGCGTCCGGCATGCCGGTGGCGACGAGGAGCGCGTCGGGGCGGCCGGTGAGCAGGGCGGTGCGGGCCGCGGCCTGCCATGGATGCAGGTCCGGGTCCTCGGTGGCGATCAGCAGCGGTCGCCCCTGGGCGCGCCGCAGGATGCCGGCCACGTCCACGGGGCCCCGCGTGGCCACCACGCCGTCGGTGCCGGGCATGGCCTCGCGCAGGAGAGTGACGAGGTCCGTGCGGGCCCATTCCAGTGCGGGGTGCGGGGGACGGTGGAGGTCGACGACGAACGGATCGAGGACGGGACCGGGCAGCGGCTTCCACCGGACGGCCCGGCGGGCGGCGAGCAGCCCCACGTCCCCTGAACCGGGATCGAGACGGGAATCGAGGCCGGAGCCGAGACGGGAATCGAGGCGGGAATCGAGACCGGGCCCGCGGCCGGCGGCGGGTGGCTGGGAGAACCGCTCCGCCAGGGCGTCGACGCGGCGGGCGGCGTCGAGCACCCGGGCGGGGTCGAGCGCGTCGCACGCCATCGCGTCGAGCAGGGCGTCCCGGCAGCGCAGCCACAGTTCGGGATCCGGGCGCGCGATGATGACCTGGTCGGCTCCCGCGGCGATCGCCGCGACCGCTCCGGCCGCCTCGCCCACCCCGTCGGCGATCGCCTTCATCTCCAGCGCATCGGTCACAACAACGCCCTGGAAACCGAGTTCGCCTCGCAGGAGGTCGGTGACGACGCGGCGGCTGAGGGTGGCGGGAGCGGCGGCGTCGAGCGCCGGGTAGACGACATGCGCCGTCATGACGAGCGGAACGCCCGCCGCGACCGCGGCCTGGAAGGGCAGCAGATCGATCTCGCGCAGGACTCGCTCTTCCCGCCTGTCGAGCGCGGCGCTCAGGTGACTGTCCACGGCGGTCGAGCCGTGCCCCGGGAAGTGCTTGACGCACGGAGCGACGCCGGCGGCGAGGGTGGCCTCGATCCAGGCGGTGACATGCCGAGCCGCGTGGCCGGGGTCGGCCCCGAAGGCGCGGGTGCGCACGATGGGGTTGGCGGCAAGCCGGTGCACGTCGGCCACCGGGGCGAAGCTCACGCCCACCCCGCACTCGGCCAGGTGCCGGGCGAGCGCACCCGCGACAGCGGCGGTCAGCTCCGTGTCGTCGGCGACACCGAGCGCCCAGGCCCCCGGGGTCTGAGGCGCCCCGGCCCGGGCCAGATGGCTGATGCCGCCGCCCTCCTGGTCGACGGTGACGAGCAGGCCGGGCCGTAGTGAGCGCAACTCGTCCGTGAGCTCCCGCAGTTGGGAGCGCCCGGCGACGTTGCGGGTGTGCAGGATGACCCCGCCCAGTCCGCTGTCGGCCAGTCGTCTCAGCTCGCCGGGGAGCGTCGTGCCGTCGAAACCGACAACGAGGCAGCGGTTTGCGGCCTCGACCAGATCACCGGGCAGCGCGGTCACGGGGTCATCTCCGGAGCGGTCGTATCACCAGGCGCCGTGACCTCGGAGGACACCTCCTCGGTCGGGTCCGACAGCAGCACGCAGCGCGCCCATTGCCGGTCCGTCACCTGAACGCGCGGGGGCTGCGCGGTGTGGCAGGCGGCGCGTGCCAACGGACAGCGGGGGTGGAAGCGGCAGCCGGACGGGGGATGGACCAGGTCCGGGGGCTCCCCGTAGTCGTCCTCAGTGGTGTCCTGCACCAGGCCGTCACCGCGGTCGGTGCGTCCGGCCAGGAACTCCATCCGGTCGGGATCCGGCGTCGAGTCCAGCAGCAGCCGGGTGTAGGGATGGGCGGGGGACTGGGTGACGTCCTCCGCGGTGCCGTACTCGACGATCTCCCCGGCGTACATCACCGCGATCTCGTCGGCGAAGTACCGGGCGCCGGCCATGTCGTGGGTGATGTAGAGCATGGCCAGCTGCTCCTCGTCGCGCAGGGTGGCGAGGAGGTTGAGGATCTCCAGCCGGATGGAGACGTCCAGCATGCTCACCAGTTCGTCGCCGAGCAGCACCTCGGGTTCGACGGCGAGCGCGCGGGCGATCGCGACGCGCTGCCGCTGCCCGCCGGAGAGCTCATGGGGGAAGGCGTCCAGGAAACGCTCGGGCGGGGTGAGCCGTACACGTTCCAGCAGGGCCCGCAGCCGCCGCTCCATGTCGTCACGATCGGTGACCGAGCCGTGCAGCCGCAGCGGTCGTTCGAGCAGGTACCGCACGCGGTGCAAGGGGTTGAGGGAACCGAACGGGTCCTGGAGCACCATCTGGACCCGGCGGGCGTAGTCGCGGCGGGCCCGTCGGCCGCGCGCGGAGGCCGGCTCCCCGGACAGCAGGACGCTGCCACTGGTGGGCTGTTGGGCGAGGGCGAGCGTGCGGGCGAAGGTGGACTTGCCGCTGCCGCTCTCCCCGACCAGGGCCACGGTGCGGCCCGGACGCAGGCGCAGTGAGGCATGCTCCAGCGCGTGCACGATCGCCCCGCCCGCGCGGTGCACCGGGTAGTGAACGGTGACGTCCACCGCTTCGAGTACGGGGGCCGGTTCCGCGGTCGTACGCGCCGGGTTCTGCTCGTCGGTCATACTCGCCCTCCAGCGGTCGGCGTGGGCAGGTCGCCGGCGTGCACGCAGGCCACCGCGCGGTCCGCGCCGTGCCCGGTGAGCGCGGGAGGCGCCGTCCCGCACTCCGGTGTCGCATGCGGGCACCGTGGTTGGAAGGGACAGCCCGGCGGAAGGCCGCGCAGGTCGGGCGGGTTGCCGGGAATACCGCTCAGTTGGCGCATCGGTCCGCGCAGCGGCGGGAACGAGTCGCGCAGGCCGCGCGTGTACGGGTGCCTCGGGTCCCGGTACAGGTCCGAGGCCGGCCCGCTCTCGACGATCCGCCCGCCGTACATCACGGCGATGCGGTCGGCGATCTCCAGCAGCAGTGACAGGTCGTGCGTGATGAAGACGACCGAGAAGCCCAACTCCCGTTGCAGTCTGCTCACCTGACGCAGGATCTGCCGCTGCATCACCACGTCCACGGCCGTCGTCGGCTCGTCCATCACCAGCAGGTCCGGCTCGCAGACCAGGGCGAGCGCGATGGTGGCCCGCTGCCGCATCCCGCCGGAGAGCTCGTGCGGATAGCTGTCCAGCCGGGCGGCGGGAATGCCGACGAGTTCGAGCATGTGCGCGGCCCGTTCACGGGCCCCGGACTTGGGGATACGGCGGTGGGCGCGCAGGACGTCGGTGAACTGGGCGCCCAGCCGGGAGACGGGGTTGAGGGCGTTCATGGCGCTCTGGAAGACGACGGCCGTGTGCTCCCAGCGTGTCCTGCGCAGTTCGCGGGCGTCGGCGTGCAGCAGGTCGACGGGGCCACCCGAGCGAGGGTGGAGCGTAGCGCTGCCGGACAGGACGACAGCGGGCGGGCGCAGCAGTCGAAGGAGGGCGTTGACGAGAGTGGTCTTGCCGCTGCCGCTCTCGCCCGCGATGCCGAGGATGTCGCCGCGACGCAGCCGCAGTGACACCTCGGACACGGCCGGCAGTGGTTCGGCCTGCGAGCCGTAGTCGACACTGAGGTTCCGCACGTCCAGCAGCAGGTCTCCCGTGGTGTCCGGGCTCATGACGCCCCCTCCCGCACGGCCTTGCGGCGGGCGCCGCGCAGCCGCGGATTGGTCAGTTCGTCGATGCCGAAGTTGACGAGCCCGGCGGCGGCGCCGAGCACGGTGATGGCGACCCCGGGCGGCACGAACCACCACCACGCACCGGAGATCATCGCCTGCCGCTGCTGCGCGAAGTAGAGCATGGTGCCCCAGCTGACGGCGTTGATGTCGCCGATGCCCAGGAAGTCCAGGCCGGAGACGGCGAGGATGGAGGTGACGAGCGAGAGCATCAGCGTCGCCGAGATCACCGGCAGGAGGTTGGGCAGCACCTCCACGAGCATGATCCGCAGATTGCTCTCACCGAGCAGCCGGGCGCCCACCACGAAGTCCCGGTTGCGCAGCGACAGGGTCTGCACGCGCTTGGAGCGGGCTCCCCAGGCCCAGCCGGTCAGTCCGATGACCAGCGCCACCGCGAAGGGCCCGCCCCGCCCCCGCAGATACCCGGCGAGGATGATGACCAGGGGCAGCCCGGGCAGGACCAGGAAGGCATTGGTGAGGGCGCCGAGCACCGAGTCGGCCAGGCCGCCGTAGTAGCCGCCGATCAGCCCGACGGCCACCGACAGCGTGGTGGAGACGACGGCCGCCAGGGCCCCCACGAGCAGGGACGTCCGGGTGCCGACGACGAGTTGGGCGAGGACGTCGGTGGCGTCCTGGGTGGTGCCCAACGGGTGGGCCCCGGACGGGGGTTGCAGGACCGCCCCGGTGACTTCGGTGGGGGACAGGCCCATCAGCGACTGCACGATCCACGGTCCGACGGCGGCCACCAGGACGTACAGGGCGATGATCGCGAGCCCGGTGCGTGCCTTGCGGTTGGCGGGGACCAGCCGGCGCAGCGCCGTGCTCCAGGTCAGCCGGCCGGCCACGGGAGCCAGCGGCGCGGTCGGCGGGACGGCGAGCGTCATGCGTCCTCCCGGGTACGCGGGTCGAGCAGGACATAGACGGAGTCGGCGATGAAGTTGGCCACGAGCACGGACAGCGAGATGATCAGGAACAGTGCCTGCATCAGCGGATAGTCGAGGTTGACCACCGCCTGGTAGAAGAGGTAACCGATGCCGGGATAGGCGAAGACCGCCTCCGCGAGCAGCGAGCCGCCGACGACCGTGCCGATCGAGATGGCCAGACCCGCCACCTGCGGCAGCATGGCGTTGCGGGCGGCGTACGCCAGCAGGATCCGCCGGCGGCTGAGCCCCTTGGCCTCGGCGAGACTGACGTAGTCCTCGGCCACGGTGGTGATCATCATGTTGCGCATGCCGAGCAGCCAGCCGCCGACCGAGGAGATGACGATGGTCGCGGCTGGCAGGAAGCCGTGCGCGATCACACTGGTGACGAACGAGAGGCCGAAGCCCGGTTCGACGTTGAGGTCGTAGCCGTTCTGCGAGGGGAAGACCGGCAGGCTCACCGACAGCAGCAGAAGCAGCATGGTGGCGACCCAGAAGTACGGCATCGAGCCGAGGAAGGTCGCGAGCGGTGCCAGCACGCTGTCCAGGCGGCTGCCGGGCCGGGCGCCGGAGACGATGCCGAGTCCGGTGCCGAGCAGGAACGCCAGGACGGTGGTCAGGCTCACCAGGCCCAGCGTCCACGGCAGGCCCTGCGAGATCAACTCACGTACCGGCTGCGGAAAGTACGCGGTGGAGACCCCGAAGTCGAGGTGCGCGAGCTGGGAGAGGTAGTGCAGGTACTGCTGCCACAGATTCTGGTCGGGGACGCCGAACAACGCCCTGATGGACTTCTCGGTGGCCGGGGTGACCTGTGAGCGCTGGGCCAGCTTGTTCAGGATGACGGAGGCGGGGTCCCCCGGCATGAGCCGGGGGATGACGAAGTTCAGCGTGATGGCCACGGCGGCCGTCCCGAGGTAGAACCCGAGACGGCGCAGCAGGACCCGGGCCCGGCCGCCGCGACGGCGCGCGGGACGGTCCGCGGCCGTCGACGGCCGTGTCTCACCGGCCGGAAGCGTCGTCGCCGTCATCGGGCGGACTCCTTGGATGTGATCATTTCTGTGCCGGCTTCAGATGGGCGAGCACGTTCTCGAACGCCGGCCCGCCGTTCCAGGGCGCGCAGATGTCGTACGGGTCGTCCTTGCTGGGGAACCCGGTCCAGTTACGGGCACTCCACGCGCAGCCGGCGGTGATGTTCGACAGCGTCACGTACGGCACCTGGTCGACGATGATCTTCTCCAGCTTCCGGGTGAGATCGATCTGCGTCTGCTCGCTGCCGGTGTTGGCGAGCTGGTTCAGCAGGTCGTCGGTGGTCTTGTCCCGCCAGCGCAGGTAGTTGTTGGTCTGCGCCGTGCCGCCGTTCGGCTTGCCGGCGAACTCGCTGTTCAGCAGGGGGTTGTAGATCTGCCACGGCACAGCGCCGTACGCGAGTCCGTACGAGGCGAGGTCGAAGTCGCCCTTCGCCCGGGTGTCGGTGTAGGTGCCGCTTGCCAGGGGCTGCACGTTCACCTTGATACCGATCTTGCCGAGTTGGTCGGCGATGATCCGGGCCCGCTGCACGGAGTCCGCGAAGTCGGCGACCTCGATGTAGTTGAGGGTGAGCTGCTTGCCGTCCTTGACCGCCTTGCCGCCGCTCAGGGTGTAACCGGCCTGCTGGAGCTGGGCCTTGGCGGCCGTGAGATCGGTCTGGACGGGCTCCTTGTACGCGGGGTCGAGCCATTTGCCCTGCGTCGTGGCGTCCAGGCCGGTCTGGCTGATCGGGTTGGCGCCGAGCTGGGTGACGAGTTGGATGAGCTGCTTGCGGTCGATCGCCAGCTCGACCGCCTTACGGAGATGGACGTCCTTGAGTGCGCCCCGGTCGTGGTTGAAGACCAGGATCAAAGATCCGTAGGTCGGATAGAAATAGCCGTTCTTCGCCGGGTCCTTGTCTACGTACTGCTTCTCCAGGTTGGGTATGGCGCCGCCGCTCAGATCCTCCTGGCCGCTCGTCAGCTGGGAGATCTCGGTGACGGAGTTCACCACGGGCAGCCGTATCTGTTTGACCTGGATCCTGCCGCGCCAGTAGTCGCCGCGCAGGGCCAGCGAGATCTGCTGCGGGTCGAACCGCTTCAGTGTGTACGGTCCACTGGCCACGGGATCGGGGTTGGTGAAGGTGACCGGGTTCTTTCCCGTCCAGTACTTCTCCGGGACGATGTACTGCTGGAGAATCGACGCGACCTGGGTGAAGGCGGGTTTGTCGAAATGGAAGACGACCTTCTTCTCGCCCTGTGCGGCCACCGATGCGAACGAGATGCCGGACGAGTTGAGCGCCGCTGTCTTCTTCACCAGTTGGAAGGTGAACACGACATCCTTCGCGGTGACCGGTTTGCCGTCGCTCCAGGTGGCTTTCTTGTCGATGTCCACGGTCAGCGTACGACCGTCCGACGACAGTTTCTGCCCGGAGGCGAGCCACGGTTCGAATGCGCCCCCCTTGAGGACATTCACCCCCATGAGCGATTGATACATATAGATTCTGGTTCCCGGAGAAGCGTCACCGGTGCTGGTCAGCGGATTGAAGTTGCGCTGCAGCACGGTTTTTCCGGATGCGTAATTGATCATCATCGAGCCGCTGCCTGAACTCGTGGAACCGCTGTCCTGGCAGGCGGTGAGCGCCAGACTCATCACCACGGCGAGCGCTGCCGGACCGGTTCTGACGGACCATCTGAGCCGCACGACTGACCTCCCGTTCTCGGATGCCGCATTCTGTGAGTGGAAAATGCCGGCTGTCAAGGAAAGCGTGGAATTCCTCGACATACGAACCAGGTTCCACAACATAATGGAACCTGGTTCGTATGTCGTAGGTGTCTTTCATTCGGTGCCGGGGAGGGCAAGAATGGCCTCCAGTCGAAGCGGAGGGCAATGAATTGACGGAGATGCACGAGACGCGCTCGGCGACCGGCTGGATGCGCGAGGCCAGGTTCGGTCTCTTCGTCCACTTCGGCGTCTACAGCATGGCCGCGCGACATGAATGGGTGCGCAGCTACGAGGAGATCCCGGACGCCGAGTACCAGCGATACGTCGACCACTTCGACCCCGACCTGTTCGACGCCGCCGACATCGCCCGTACGGCGCGCGCGGCCGGCATGCGCTACGTCGTCCTGACGACCAAGCACCACGACGGCTTCTGCCTGTGGGACTCGGCGGTCACGGACTACACCTCGGCCAAGGTCTGCGGCCGGGACCTCGTCGCCGAGTTCGTCACCGCGGTCCGCACGGAGGGGCTGAAGGTGGGCTTCTACCACTCGCTCATCGACTGGCACCATCCCGACTACGTGATCGACGGCATCCACCCACTGCGCGGCGCGTCGGACGTGTCAGCCCTCAACTCGGTCCGGGACATGGGCAGATACCGCACCCACCTGCACGCCCAGGTCCGGGAGCTGCTCACCTCGTACGGCCCCGTCGACCTGATGTTCTACGACTTCACGTTTCCTTGGGAGCGCGGCGGAATGCCCGGCAAGGGGCCCGAGGACTGGGACTCACCGCGACTCCTGGCGATGACCCGTGCCCTCCAGCCCGGCATCCTGGTCAACAACCGCCTGGGTGTCCCGGGCGACTACGTGACCCCCGAGCAGTACCAGCCCGACCGTCCGCTGACCCAGGACGGCGTCGAGGTGATGTGGGAGGCGTGCCAGACCCTCAACGGATCGTGGGGATACCACCGCGACAACCTGGAGTTCAAGGACCCCGGGGACGTGGTGCGCATGCTCGTCCAGTCCGTCTCGAACAACGGCAACATGATCCTCAACGTGGGTCCCGACGGCCGCGGGAACATCGAGCCCCGGGCCCGCGCCATCCTGCGCTGCGTCGGTGACTGGATGCGGCTGCACGCCCGCGCCGTCCACGGCGCCGGTCCCGCGCCGTTCGCGCCGCCCGCCCACGGCGTCTACACCCTTCGCGGCAACCGCCTCTATCTGCACCTCTTCTCCTGGCCGTTCAAACACGTCCACCTGTCCGGCCTGGCCGGCCGGGTGGCATACGCCCAACTGCTGAACGACGGCAGCGAAGTCGGGCTCAGCCTCCTCGACAGCACCCCGCAGCCGCACGCCCACCTCGCCCCCCTGCCGCAGGCCGCCGACACCCTGACCCTGACGCTCCCCGTCACCCGCCCCGACGTGCTGGTGCCGGTCGTCGAACTGTTCCTCACGGAGCCGTGAGCCGGTCGACCGAGGGGTGTTGCACCCTCATTCGCTCTCTGGCACTCCGAAGGAGTGCGCGTCACCTGAGCGGAGGTGTGCTCTCAACCCGTGCTCGGTGTTGCTCACGTGCAGCAGGGCGGCGGCCTGGCTGAGGGCGGCATCCCTGGTGCGGAGTGCGTTGAAGATCGCCTCGTGCTCCGCCAGGGTGCGGCTCGCGGCCTGGGCGTCGATCAGCCCGCGCCAGATACGGGCGCGCAGGGTACGGCCGGAGATGCCTTCCAGGATGGTGAGCAGCGACTCGTTGCCGGTGGCCGAGACGACCGCGCGGTGGAAGGCGGCGTCGTGGGCGTTGAGCCGCTCGACGTCCTCGCGGGCCTCGCGCATGGCGTCCAGGTGCCGTTCCACCTCCGCCAACTGCTCGTCGGTGATCCGGGTGGCGGCCAGCGCGGTGGCGACCGGTTCCAGCAGCCGCCGTACCTCCATGAGGTCCTGCAGCGCTGCCGAATCGCCCTGCAGCAGCTCCACCGCCCCGCTGAGGCCCTCCAGGAGCAGGCTCGGCTGCAGGCTGGTGACATAGGTCCCGTCGCCGCGGCGGACCTCCAGGACCCGGGCGACGGCCAGCGCCTTGACCGCTTCACGCGCGAGATTGCGGGACAGGCCCAACTGGGCCGCGAGGTCGGGCTCGGGCGGCAGCTTCGAGCCGGGGGGCAGGGCGCCGGTCCGGATCAGTTCACGGATCTGCTCGATGGCCTTGTCCGTCAGAGACAACGTGACCCCCTCCCTCAGCGTGCCACTCGGGCATGTCCGACCTGACCTGTTCCGGATTCCGCATACCGAGGGTGACCTCGATGATAGACGGACGTGTGTGGAGGAAGGCGACCACGGCGGTCGGCAGGCTGGTGCCGTGTGCCTCATGATCCGACAGGGACGACCATGAAGCGTCTCGCAGACATGGAATGTCTGGACGGTCTCAAGGTGCAAACAAGGGGAAGAAACCGGCAAAACGTCTGTCGCTTGGCTTCTTTCATCCCTTGATACCCGTTGACATCCCGGGTTACATGGTCGATCTTCGTGCTAACCGCCGGCGCCTCGGGCTCGGTGAGTGGCGCTGCCCCCCACTCCGTATCAGGGATGTCTCCATGTCGAGTTCGGTCAACAGACGTCAGTTCCTGGCCGGTGCCACCTGTGTGGCCGCGGCGACCGTGGCCGGAGGTGTGTTCGGCGCGGGCCCCGCCCAGGCCGCGCCCGGCACGTACACGCCCGACTGGAACTCGGTGGACCAGCACCCGCCCGCCCCGGAATGGTTCAAGGACGCCAAGTTCGGCGTCTACTTCCACTGGGGCGCCTTCAGCGTCCCCGCCTACGACAGCGAGTGGTACCCGCGCAACATGTACCAAAGCGGCAGCGACGCCAACAAGCACCACGTCGCGACCTACGGCCAACCCTCGGCGTGGCCGTTCCACAACTTCATCGACGGAGCACAGGACCTCGCGGGCAACCCGGTCAAGTTCGCCCCGAAACTGAAGTCGGCGGGCGGCAACTTCGACCCCGACGAGTGGGCGCAGCTGTTCGTCGACGCCGGTGCGAGGTTCGCCGGCCCGGTCGCCGAGCACCACGACGGCTTCTCCATGTGGGACAGCCAGGTCAACGAGTGGAACTCGGTCGACAAGGGCCCGGGGCTGAACCTGCTGCAGCTGTTCGCCAGGGCCATCCGGGCCAAGAACCTCAAGCTGCTGGTGGCCATGCACCACGCGTACCACTACAACGGCTACTACGAGTACGCCCCCGCCCAGACCGACCCCAGCCTGAAGAAGCTCTACGGGCAGCTGGACACGGCGACGGAGAACCAGCTCTGGTACGACAAGCTCAAGGAGGTCATCGACCGCGCCCGGCCCGACATCCTCTGGCAGGACTTCAAGCTGGACGCCGTCGACGAGACCCAGCGACTGAACTTCCTGTCGTACTACTACAACCAGGCCAACAGCTGGGGCAAAGAGGTCGTCGCCACCTACAAGGACGGCCTCAACGGCAAGGGGGAGGTCTTCGACTACGAACGCGGCGGCCCGGCCGACCTCACCTCCCCCTACTGGCTCACCGACGACAGCATCTCCAGCACCAGTTGGTGCTACACCCAAGGGATCGGCTACTACACCATCCCGCAGATGCTGCACTCGTTCCTCGACCGGATCAGCAAGAACGGCAGCATGTTGCTGAACATCTCGCCGATGCCCGACGGCACGATCCCGCAGGCGCAGAAGGACATCCTGCTCGGCATCGGGGACCACCTGAAGCGCTTCGGTGAGTCGGTGTACGGCACCCGGGCGTGGACCACGTACGGCGAGGGCCCGACCAAGATGGGCGGCGGAGCGTTCACCAAGCCGACGGCCGGCACCGCGCAGGACATCCGCTTCACCCGCAACAAGGCGAACAACGTCCTGTACGCCACCGTCCTCGGCTGGCCGGGCAGCTCGGTGACGATCAAGAGCCTCGACTCGAACCGGATCGATCTCTCCTCGCTGACCTCGGTGAAGCTGCTCGACTCGACCGCCGGCAAGTACATCAGTCTGCCGGCGCCGACACAGACCTCCACCGGTCTGACGGTGACCCTGCCGTCCTCGGCGCCGTTCAGCGCCCACGCCTACGTCCTGAAGCTCGCCTTCTCCGGACACATCCCCGGCCAGCGGCCACTGACCGGGGCCGTTGCCTTCACGGACGTCGACTACGCCGGCACCGGTGCCGTGCTCGCCCTCGGCGACTACACCGCGAGCGCCCTGACGTCAGCCGGACTGGGCGCACGGACCCTTTCCTCCGTCCGGCCGGCCGCGGGCTGCCAGGTGATCGGCTACTCCGGGGACAACTTCACCGGCACCTCCTGGACCTTCACAGCCGACAACCCCGACCTGCGGGTCACCGGCAACAACGACGCGATCGCGTCGCTGAAGGTGCAGTTCAACCCCTCGACGTACCTGCGGATCACCAACGTCACCGACGGCCTGTCCCTGGACGGCGGCGGCGACGTCGCCTCCGGATCCAACCTGAAGCAGTGGACCTGGGACGGCAGCCCCAACCTGCAGTGGCAGGCGATCGAGGTCGGCGGCGGCTACTACAAGCTGGTCAACCGCGCCAACGGCATGGTCGCCGACGGCTGGGGCGCCACCACCGACGGCTCCGCCGCCCGCCAGGCCGCCTGGAACGGCGACGCCGACCAGCAGTGGACGATCACCCACCGCGGAGACGGCCGCTACTCCATCGCCAACCGCACCTCGGGCCTCGTCCTGGACGGCGGCGGCAACGTCTCCTCCGGCTCCGTCACCAAGCAGTGGACGTACGGCAGCAGCACCAACCTGCTGTGGACCTTCACGGCACTGTGACCCGGGGGCGAGACCGGGCGGCGGCCTCGGCCGCGTGCCGTCTCCCTCAACTGCGCTGCTCGGGCTGGTCGTTCGCGTTGTACGCGAGGAGTTCCCGGGTACGGCGCAGCAAGGCCTCTCGTACCGTCTCGGGCGACAGGACGCGCAGGGGTGTGGCCAGGCCGAGGAGGTACGTGGCGAGCCCGTCCGCGTCCGGGCCGCCGATGTCGACGATCGTGGCGTCGGGGCCGTCAGGACGGTGGGCGCCGACTGTCGATGGGATGAGCCGCAGGACTTGGTCCATGGGCATCGGGAGGCGGACCGTCGCCTGGAGCCGGTAGGGGCCGGTCGAGACGGAGCGGGAGACGAGCAGTGCCGGGTCGGGTGGGTCGGTGAATTCCACCGGGTGCCCGGTGAGGTGCAGTCGCTCGACCCTGTCGGCCCGGAACGTGCGCCACTGCCCCTGTGCCACGTCCCGGGCGACGAAGTACCACTGGCGTCCGGTGTGCACGAGGCGGTACGGGTCGACGTCCCGGACCGTGGCGTTCCCTTCCCAGTCGCGGTACGACAGACGGGCGCGCTCGCCCTGGCGGCACGCGGCGGCCAGCTCCAGCAGCAGGCCGGGCGTGATCTGCGGCTTGTCGGCTCTGGGGGTGTGCACGAAGGCGGCGTCCATCTCGCCCAGCCGGTGGGCGATCCGCTGCGGCAGAACCTGCCGCAGTTTCAGCAGCGCCGACAGTGCGGCCTGGTCGCCGCCGAGAGCGCCACTCAGTGCCGCTTCGCGCAGCCCGATGGCGACGGCGAGCGCTTCCTCGTCGTCGAGGATCAGCGGCGGCACCCGGGATCCGGCGCGGAGACGGTAACCGCCCCACGGCCCGGGGTCGGATTCGATGGCGTAGCCGAGTTCCCGGAGCTTGGCGATGTCCCGCCGCACGGTGCGGTCGGTGACCGTCATCCGCCCGGCCAGCTCGGCGCAGGTCCAGCTCGGCCGGGCGGCCAGCAGGGCGACCAGTCGCAGCAGGCGGGCGGAGGCGCTGATCACGTGCTGAAGTGTTCCACATGACCAGGACCGAATCTGTCCTGGTCCCGTCATACGGTCCTCTTCATGACCACGAACAACACGTCCACACCCGCGTTTCGCTACTCGGCGGTCACCTTCGACTGCCCCGACCCCGCCGCACTGGCCCGTTTCTACGGTGAGGTCCTCGGCCTGCCCGTGGTGTTCTCCACGGACCACTTCGTCCTGCTCGGCCAGGAGGGCGGGGCCGGACTGGGGTTCAACCGGCTGGACGACTACCGCCGTCCCACCTGGCCGGACCCGTCCCAGGAGAAGCAGGCCCATATCGAGGTGGGCGTCGATGACTTGGATGCCGCCGAAGCCCACCTGCTGACCCTTGGGGCCGTCAAGCCCGAGTCCCAGCCCGACCCGGACCGGTGGCGGGTCCTGCTGGACCCCGCAGGCCACCCGTTCTGCATCTCCACCCTGGTCTGAGTGCCTGGTCGCGTCAGACGGACGAGCAACGGTCGCACGTCTTGACCCCCGTTGCGGCGTGCGCCTACGCTCCGGCTGCAAACATCGGATGCCTTCGCGAAGTTGGAAGGCTCGATCAATGGTCCACGTCGCCCACCCGTCGTACCCCGTCACCGCAGCTACATTGGCTTGACGTCCTATCCGAACGGTGAGAACACCCCGGCTGATGTGCGACGGCCGGGGGCAGGAGCTCATTCCACCCCTGGTCATGTGGTTGCCAGCCGGACGCTCGGAGATCCGATGAATAGACTAGTTCGTTTGGTGTCCGGCCTGACCGCAACACTGCTCGTCGGCGCTCTCGGCACCGCGACCTCCTCCTCCGCGGCGCCCGCGGCGCCCCCTGTGCTGCTCCGCGCGGCACCGGATGGATCCGGATCGGCGTGCATGCTGTCGCGGCCCTGCTCCCTGCTCGGCGCACAGCAACGTGTGCGGCAGGTGCTGGCCGGAAACCAGGGCGCGGGCAGGGACGTGGTCGTAGAGCTGTCCGACGGCACGTACCGGCTCACCGCGCCCCTGCGGTTCGGGCCGGCCGACTCCGGCCGCAACGGGCATCGGGTGACCTGGACCTCCGCACCCGGTGCTCGTCCGGTGCTGAACGGCGCGCTGAGGGTGAGGGGTTGGCGGCTGACCGATCCGGCGAAGAACGTCTGGTCCGCTCCGATTCCCACGGGCCTCGCCACCCGGCAGATCTACGTCGACGGCAAGCAGGCGCCGATCGCGCAGACCACTCCGGATGAGCAGGGCGTCACCTTCGCGGCCGCCGACGGCGGTTACACCACCTCGTCGGACTGGGCCGCCGGACTGCGGGACCGGATCGGTGCCGCCGCGATGTCGCGAGTGGAGTTCGCCTACACGGGGAAGAACGGGGACTGGACCGAGTCGCGCTGCCGCGTCGATTCCGTCAGTGGGGCCACCGTGCTGATGCAGCAGCCCTGCTGGCGCAACATCACCAGCCGCCCGGTGTTCACCCAGGCATCCGGAAGCCTTCCCAACATGAAACCGGGCACCGCGCCGACCCGCATGGAGAACGCCTACCCGTTCCTGCACGCCGGGCAGTGGTACCTCGACCCGAAGCGGCATGTGCTCAACTACGTTCCGCTGCCGGGGCAGGACGTGAACCGCCTCGACATCGAGGCGCCGCGGCTGACCGCGCTGGTCACCGGTGCCGGCACACTCGACCAGCCGGTGCACGACATCACGTTCAAGGGGCTGGGGTTCGCGTACGCGACATGGAACGAGCCGAGCTCGGCCGCCGGGTTCGCCGACGTGCAGGACAACCTGCGGCTCACCGGCGACGACCCCGCTCACCCGCAGGGGACGTGCACGTTCGGAACCCCGCCGGGCACCTGCCCGTTCGGCTCGTTGACCCGCCAGCCCGGCAATGTGCAGTGGCGTGCCGCGCACGACGTGACCTTCGAACGGAACACGTTCACCGGCCTGGGGGCGGCGGGGCTGGTCTTCGAGTACGGCAGCAGGCACAACACGATTCAGGGCAACGTGTTCAGCGGCATCGCCGGCAACGGCGTGATCCTCGGCGACACCACCGACCCGCACCCCTCCGACGTGGGCGCGGACGACCGGGAGATCAACGCGTACAACACGATCGACAACAACCTGATCGAGCACGTCGGCACCGACTACCCGAGCGCGGCGGCCATCACGCTGTTCTTCACCCAGCACACCGCGGTGACACACAACGACATCCGGGGCGTGCCGTACACCGGGATCAGCGCGGGCGTCATCCAGGGACACGTCGACAACGTCGACCACCCCGACAACACCACGAACATCAACAGCGACAACACGATCAGCGCCAACCTGATCCACGGCTTCATGCAGGTACTCAGCGACGGCGGCGCCATCTACGCCGAGGGCCACCAGGGCCGGACCGTCCTCGCCGCCGACGGCTCCGTCGACCGCGCCGCGAGCATCGCGCACGGACTGCACGCCACCGGCAACGTCGCCTACGACCAGGGCAACGTCAACTTCACCTGGTACGACGACGCGGGAGCGAAGTGGATCAACTGGGAGGGCAATGTCGAATGGAACGGCAAGCTGTCCCAGGGCGGCTGCCAGACCACCGGACACTTCGACGTGACGGGCAACTACTCCGCGCAGCCCATCGGCCAGTACCACTGCACGCCTGCCGGCGGCATCGACGTCACCTACACGGACAACAAGGCGCTACCCCTACGGCCGACGGCGAGCGACCTGCCGTCGGGGACGATACGTGACGCCGGCCTGCAGGAAGGCTTCCGGGACCTCGTGACCGACCGGGCCCCGCAGGTCAGCTACGCCCAGGCCGCAGACGGAAAGGTCTTCGTGGCGGGGGACGGGTTCACGGCCCGCACCCGGGTGAGCTTCGCCGGTAAGCCCGCCGCGTCCGTGACGGTGCACTCGCCGGCCTTCCTGACCGCCACCCCACCCGCCGGCACGACGGTGACCTCGGTGACCGTCACGACACCCGCCGGCGTGGCGTCCGGCGTGGTTCCGGCGCCCGACGTCGCGCTGGGCAAACCCGCCGAGCAGTCCTCGACCATCTCCGCCAACTATCCCGCGAGCTATGCCGTGGACGACGACCTGCGTGACTACGCGGGCACCAAAACCGAGGCGCAGCCCTGGTGGCAGGTCGACACGGGAGCCTACTATCCGATCGACAAGATCGCCGTCCACAACCGGGCGGACTGCTGCGCCGACCGGCTCGCGGACTACTACGTCCTCGTGTCCGACACCCCGTTCACCTCCACCTCGCTCAGCGACACCCTCACTCAGCCAGGAGTGTGGTGGACGCACCAGAGCGAACAGGCCGGCAGGCCGAGCACGATCGACGTGGGGCGCACCGGTCGATACGTCCGCATCCAGCTCGCCGGGACCAACCAACTCGCACTCGCCGAGGTACAGGTCCTGACCGCGCCGCGGGCGGCAACGCCGCCGACATCCACCCCAAAGGGCCCTTCCGAGCGCCCCCGAAGTTCCAGGTAGAACATCCGCTAGAAGCACGCCGGGCGCCCACTCGGCCGTCAGCGTGGGCCGGGCGCTCCCGTGCGCAGGCCGTCCATGATGAGGTCCAGGAGCCGGGCGGCCTGGGTGTGCCAGTCCCCGTGAACGTCGATCTGCCAGATGCCGGCGATGGCCAGGATGAAGTCGTCGGCAGTCACGCCGGGGCGGATGGTGCCGGCATCGTGATTGGCGTCGAGGAGAGCTGTGATCGCCGCGAACACCAGCGCATACCCCGGCTGCGCCGTGGCGGTTGACGTGCCGATGGTCTGGCGCATCGCCTCGGCCAGCCCCGCCTTGGCGACGGCGAAGCGGGCCAGCCTGTCCATCCACTCGCGCAGGGCCTGGTCCGGCGCCTTGGTCTCGAGCAGCTCGGTCGCACTCTCGGTGAGCTGCTGCACCTCGTGCCGGTGCGCCTCCAGGACGAGTGCCTCGCGGTTGGGGAAGTTGCGGTAGAAGGTGCCCTGCCCCACCCCCGCCTTCTTGGCGATGACACTCAGCGGCACATCCACCGAACGCGACAGCTCGACCAGCGCCACCTCCAGGATGCGCTCCCGGTTGCGCTGGGCGTCCGAACGCTGAGGACCATCGTTCCTCAAGACTCCACTCCCTTTCCTTGAGGGTTCACACCCCGAGCCCCCTGAGTCGCTAGCTGAGCGGACTGCTGTCCAATGCGTTTCCCAGGGTATCGGACAGCAGTCCGCTTAGGGTGCGGTTGCGCCCCTCGGTCGAGAGCCATGACCCGCTACCCGATCATTTGCCCGTCCGACTCACCGCGTTCTGTCGTCGTCATTCGCTGCGGCCGTCAGGGTCGGTCAGGTGCCAGCACCAGCGACGCCGCGGCGGAGAACATGCCGCCGACGCCCTGGGCGAAGCTCAGCTCGACGTCCGGGACGGGTACGGCTGCGGTGCCCCGCACCTGCCGTACCGCCTCCTGTATGGCGAACATCCCGTACATGCCGGTGTGGGTGTACGACAGGCCGCCGCCGTTGGTGTTCATGGGCAGGCGGCCACCGGGTTCGGTGTTGCCCTCCGCGACGAACGCGCCCGCGTCGCCGGGTTTGACGAAGCCCAGGTCCTGCAGTCCGTAGAGGGGGACGTGGGCGAACGCGTCGTAGACCATCAGGTGGTCGATGTCGTCCGGGCCGACGCCGGCCTCGCGGAAGGCGTCGGCGCTGGAGTCGCGGAAGGCCCTCGACGACGTGAAGTCCTCCATCTGCGACACGGACGAATGCGTCGAGCTCTCACCGGTGCCGAGGATGTACACCGGCCGGGAGGGCAGGTCGGCGGCGCGCTCGGCGGAGGTCACGATGAGAGCGCCGCCGCCGTCCGTCACCACGCAGCACTCGGGCCGGTGGAAGGGGTACGAGATCGTCTCGGCGGCGAGGACGTCCTCGACGGTGAGCGGATCACGGCGGAACGCCCGCTCGTTGGGCCGGGCCCACTTGCGCTGCGCCACCGCGACGCTCGCCAGCTGTTCGTCGGTGACCCCGAACTCCTTCATGAACCGCAGCGCGGGCACGGTGAACATCGTGACGAAGCCCGCGGTCCCGTACGGCATCTCGAACTGGCCCATCCCGCTGGTCGCGGGGAAGCTCAGCCGCGGTTCCCCGACGCGGGAGCGGCCGGACTCGCCGTGTGTGATGAGCACGGCCGAGGCGTGGCCGGCGGTGATGGCGGCGGCCGCGTGGCGCACGTGCAGGAAGTAGGAGCATCCGCCGACCTGGGTGGTGTCGATCCAGCGGGTGCGGATGCCGAGTGAGTCGGCGACCTCGCCGGCCCACATTCCGGTGCTGGCGACCCCGTCGATGTCCGCCGGCGTCAGCCCGGCATCGTGCAGGGCGTTGCGCGCGGCCTCCAGGTTGAGGCGCAGCGCGGAGTGGTCCGGCAGGACGCCGAGGCGGTCGGTCTCCGCGGCGCCGACGATGGCGATCGAACCGGGCTTCATGCGGTCACCTCCGCCGGTGCGAAGACCGGCACCGTGATTCCGTCGCGTTCCTGGAACCGCACCTTGAGCGGCATGTCGAGGACCAGGTTCTCGGGTGTGTTCTCGACGCCGACGATGTTGGTCATCATCCGGGGGCCCTCGGCGAGTTCGACGACGGCGATGGCGTACGGCGTCTCGTCCTCGAACCCTCGTGCCGGGCGATGGTTGATGTTGTACGAGTACAGCGTGGCGTCGCCGGAGACGGTGACCCACTCCACCTCTCCGTCGAAGGCGTAGGGCGAGTACGGCCGGGGATAGAAGAAGAACTTTCCGGTGGTGACGCAGCGCTGGATGCGTAGTTCGCCCCGTGCGGCGGCGTCCCAGAACGGCTGGGTCTCGGGTGTCGGTTGGGGCAGGGCCTTGGGCATGGCTTCCTCGGGGTCGGGTCAGCGGTAGAGGGGGGAGAACACGAGGTCGAGCGGGCCCCCGGTGACGACGACTCCGTCGCTCTCCAGCTCGCGGATCCGCTCGGGGGCACAGCCGGCTTCGGTGAGTACTTCCCGCGTGTGCTCGCCCAGCCCGGGTGCGTCGGGGTGGGGACTCTGGGGGGTGCGGGAGAACGCGGCGAACCGGCCGGGCTGGGTGTAGGTCTTCCCCGAGGCGCTGACGGCGCGGTGCATCAGACCGTGCTCGTGCAGGTAGGGGTCGGCGCACACGTCGCCCGGCGTGCGCGTCTTCACCGCGGCGATGCCGTGCGACGTGCACCAGGCGAGGGCCTCGTCGGTCGTCCGGTCGGCCAGGGACGAGGTGAAGGACGCCGGGGCGATGTCGACGGTGTGGGGATCGGCCTGGACGCGCACGAATCCGTCGCTCGTCGGATGGATGCGGTTCACGGCGTCCGGTCCGGTGAAGTCCTCGCCACCCGTGGCGGGCGCGGGCCGGCCGGCGTAGTCGGTCAGCGCCGACAGCTGAAGGAAGGCGGACGTCGCGGCCAGGGACGTGGACAACTGGCGGACGGTGCCGGAGCGGGCCCGGTCGAGCAGGCCGAGGACCGTGGTGAGCGCTCCGACCACGGCGGTCGTGTGGTCGTAGACCGGCAGCGAGAGAACCACGGGCTCACCGTCGCCGCCCTGTGCGGTCATGATTCCGGCCGCCGCCTGCAGGACCGTGTCGTACCCCGGTCGCGCGGCCAGCGGTCCGCTCTCGCCGTAGGCCGTCACGCCGACGCTGATGGTGCGCGGGTTCAGCGAGGCCAACCGGTCGAAGCTCAGTCCGAGACGCTCCATGACCCCGAGCCGGAAGTTGTTCATCAGGACGTCGCTGCCGCGCACCACGTCGTCGAACGCGGCTCGGCCGGCGGCCGTGCTCAGGTCCACGGCGAGGCTTCGGGTGGCCCGGTTGTAGACGAAGCCGGTCATCCGCCAGGGATCGCCGTCCGGCGGCTCCACCTTGACGACGTCGGCACCCAGTTCGGCCAGCAGCGCGGCGGCGTAGGGGCCTGCCACGAACGTGCCGAGCGAGGTGATCCGTACGCCGTCCAGCGGACCGCGTCCGGACACCGCCGCCTGCGGGACCGGATCGGCGCGGCGCTCCCGGAGCGAGCTGATCGGCACGCTGGGCATGCGGACACGGCCGAGCCGGGGGTGCTCGATCTCCCGGACCATACCGATGGCCGCCAGCTGGGGGCCGGCGAACCACTCCTCCCGGCTGCGGACGATCGTGCAGGGGATGTCGGCCGATTCGAGGAGGGCGATCCACTCGTCGGCCGGCTTCGACGCGAAGTAGTCGGCGAAGTGCCTGCGCACCCACGCGTAGTTGGCCTGGCCCCACAGTGCGTCGAGCCGTCCGCCCACGCGGCCGTCGTCCAAAAGGTGCAGCGAACCGGTCACTTCCAGGGTGGCCCGGGCGAACTTGGGGCCCAGAGCGCCGACGAACACCCACCGCCCGTCCGCGGCCTGGTAGCGCGTGTAGAGCGGGTTCAGCCCGCCCGGGCCGATCGCGCGCGACGGGTCCGGGCCCTCGTCCCGGGCGTAGAGAAAGCCGAGGAAGACGTTGGCCGCGTGGGCACCGCCGACCTCCACGGTCTGGCCGCGTCCGGAGGTTTCGCGTTCGAGGAGCGCGGCCGTCGCGCAGGTAGCCGCCCACACGCCTTGGACGACAGTGATGTACGGGTAGACGTGGTCGACCGGCCTGCCGGAATGGGACGCCTGGACGGCGGCGAACCCGAAGTGCGCATGGAGCAGGTCCGCCGACTCCAGGCCGCCCGCCCACGGCGTCCGGTCGGACGTGTAGGGCGGTGTGACGGTCACGATCAGACGGTCGTGAATCCCGGCCGGCACGTCGTCCGGGCGGTCGACGAACAGGACGTCGGCCCCGGCGAGTTCGTCGGCGGGCACCGCGCCGGACGACGTCAGGTGCCTGACGGTCTTGGCATGGTCCGCGAAGACGGACTCGGGCTGCGGTACGGCATCGTCGCCGGGCGCCTCGTAGCGGATGACCTCGGCGCCGAAGTCCGCCAGCAGCCCGCCGGCGAGGCGACCGGCCAGACCGGCGGTGAGGTCGAGAATGCGGAGTCCTTCGAGCGGCTTCATTGGCACCCTCCGGCCAGTTTTAGAACGATGCTCTGATACTGACATCCCGGAGTGAGGCCGTCAACGGGTGTCGACCAAGGCTCTGAGCTGGTACGGTCCGAGTGTTACTAGAACTATTCTCTAGAACGTAATACTGACTCAGTCGTGAGGAAAGGGGGTGCCCTGCGTGCTTCGGAAGTGTGCGGGAGCCCGGTGAACGGGTACCGCGTCGAGGGCGACGCCGACAGCTGCATCGCGTCACAGCAGTGCTCGGCGGTGGCGCCGGCGCTGTTCGGCCACGACGAGTACGGCGTCGTGGTGGTCAAGCAGCCGGACCCGGGCGAGGAGCTCCGGGAGTCGGCCGAGTATGCGGCGCGGATCTGCCCGTCCCAGGCGATCCGGCTGCTCCAGTCCCCGGAGCCGATGGATTGACTAGAGCATTATTCTAGTATTCAATTCTGAAACAACCTGCTCTGAAACCACCCGCACCCAGGACGGGAGCAGAGCGCACGGCCGGACGTCAGTCAGGAGGCGCGGCTTGATGGAGACAGTCGTCATCGTCGGTGCCGGCCAGACCGGCATCCAGGCCGCGGCCTCTGCCCGGGAGCACGGCTACCGCGGTCGGCTGGTCGTTGTCGGAGCCGAGCCCCAGCCGCCCTACCAGCGGCCACCGCTGTCCAAAGAGCACCTTCGCGACGGCTTGGACGACGGTCGGCTGGCGTTGCGCCCACCGCGCTTCTACGCCGACGCGTCCATCGAGGTCCGCACCGGAGTCCGGGTGACCGCCCTTGACCGCACGGTCGGCGACGTACTCCTGGCCGACGGCGAACGGCTGCGCTACGACCGCCTCCTCCTGGCCACGGGAGCCACTCCACGAGAACTCCCGGTCGCCGCCCCGTCCTCGGGTGTCATGACCCTTCGCCACCTCCGGGACGCGAACCGGCTGCGGGCCATCGCCGCCGAGGCGACTCACGTGGTCGTCGTGGGCGCCGGATTCCTCGGCCTCGAGGTCGCGTCCACGATGCGGGCCCTGGGCAAGCAGGTCACCGTGCTGGAGGCGGCTCACCGCGTGCTCGGCCGGGGCGTGTCGGGTGTGGTCGCGGCCGTGCTCGAACGGGCGCACCAGCAGGACGGCGTGCACTTCAGGCTCGACGAGTCGGTGCGCGCCTGGGAGACCCGACCCGACGGCCGCGTCGGCGGCGTGGTCACCGCCGATGGGCGGTCGCTGCGCGCGGACCTGGTGGTCGTCGCCGTCGGGGTGCGGCCGAACGTGTCGCTGGCCTCGGACGCGGGGCTGCCGACATCCGACGGGATCATCGTCGGGCCGGACCTGTTGACCAGCGATCCGTGTGTCGCAGCGGCCGGCGACTGCGCGCGCCTCGTCGATGTCGCCGCACGTACCTCGGTGCGGCTGGAATCCGTGCAGAACGCGTCAGACCAAGGGCGCGCGATCGGCGCCTGGCTGGCGGGCGGACCGGCCCCCACCTACACCGCTGTGCCGTGGTTCTGGAGCGAGCAGGCCGGCCGGCGTCTCACCATCGCCGGGCTGGTCGGCAGCGGTGACGGCGACGGTGAGGAGATCGTGACGCGCGGCGATCCGGCCGGCGGCCCGTTCACGGCGTTCCACCTGCGCGACGGGGCTCTCGTCGCCGCCGAATCGATCGACGCGACCGCCGACCACATGGCGGCACGTCGGCTCCTGAGTTCATCCAGCCTTCGCGGCGAGCGGATCGCTCGCGAACTGCTGGCCGACCCGACCGTCAACCTCCGCGCCTACGCGGCGCGCCGAGCCGAGGAGACCGTCCGTTGACCGACACCCACGCCTTCGACACCGACCAGATCGACCTCACCGATATCGACCTCTGGACCAGCGACCCGCATCCGGCACTGCACCACCTTCGTGAACACGACCCGGTGCACTGGCACGAGGCCGACCCGGCGAACCCGTTCGCCAACCACTCGTTCTGGGCGTTGACACGCCACAGCGACATCGTCCACGTCTCGCGCCACCCGGAGTTGTTCTCCTCGGCCCACGGAATAAGCGAGGGCACGCTTGATGTGGGGATCAGCGAATTCGACACGTTCTCGATGCTCGGCGCCGACGATCCGTACCACGGGTGGATGCGGGCGCTCGTGAGTACCGCGTTCACCGCGAGGCTGGTCCGCGAATCCGAGCCCCACATCCGGGAGATCACCGTCGCCGTACTGGACGAGGTGGCCGGACGCCGTGACCCGTTCAACTTCGTGTACGAGGTTTCGGCGAAAACGCCGATCCGCGTCATCGGCGACGTACTCGGCGTCCCCCGGAGCGACCAGCACCTCCTGACGGAGTGGACCGACGGCGTCGCCGATCTCACCGACATGACCATCGACTTCGAGAAGGGCACCGGACACTCGGCGAAGGCCACCGCGGCAACGGCCGAGATGTTCGCCTACCTGGAACGTATGCAGCGGCTGCGGGCCGACGCGCCCACCGACGACCTGGTGTCCAAGCTGATGGGCGCGGAGATCGAAGGACAGCGGCTCAACTGGCAGCAGCAACGGGAGACGTTCTTCCTCCTCGCGACCGCGGGCAACGAAACGACCCGCAACACCACCACCGCGGGTGTTCGCGCGCTGGCCGAACACCCCGACCAGCGACGCGAGTTGATAGAAAATCCGAAGCTCCTCAAGGACGCCGTGGAGGAGATGCTGCGCTGGGGAACCGTCGTGTCGCACTTCCGCAGGACCGCGACCCAGGACACGGTGATCGGCGGCAAGCGCATCGCCAAGGGTGACTGGGTCGTCATCTACTACAGCGCCGCCAACCGCGACCCGAGCGTCTTCCCCGACCCCGACCGGTTCGACATCCACCGCAAGCCGAACGAGCACCTCGCCTTCGGCGGTGGCGGACCGCACTTCTGCCTCGGCGCCCCGCTGGCACGCCTGCAACTGCGGGTCCTGTTCGAGGAACTGCTGCAGCGGTTCCCCGACTACAGCGTCGTCGGCGAGCCGGTGTTCAACGAGAGCAACTTCTTCCACGGCATCAAGGACCTGCCCGTCCGGCTCTACCCCCAGTGACCCGCCGTGCCCGGCAGGACGGCGCCGGGACAGGTCCTCACATCCACCAAGCCCATCCGCGCGCATCGCTCGCGCACGAGAGGAACAGCATGTCAGGCAGTTTGGCGGACCGAGTCATCGTCGTGACCGGGGCCGGGCGAGGGCTCGGCCGGGAACACGCGCTCCTACTCGCCCGCGAAGGGGCGTCGGTGGTCGTCAACGACCTCGACGAGGACGGTAAAGGCCCCGCACACGACGTCGTCGACGAGATCCGCGCGCTCGGCGGTCAGGCCGTCACCGACTCGCACTCGGTGACCACCTGGGACTCGGCGGCCCAGATCGTCGGCACCGCGCTGTCGACCTACGGCCGGCTCGACGGGATCGTGTGCAACGCGGGGTTCCTGCGCGACCGCATGCTGGTCAACATGTCCGAGGCCGAGTGGGACGACATCGTCAAGGTCCACCAGTACGGCACCTTCTACATCCTGCGGCACGCCGCCGAGTACTGGCGTGGCCGGCACAAGGCAGGGGAGGAGGTCAACGCCTCCGTGGTCACCACCACCGCGATCTCCGGACTCCACAGCAACGTGGGACAGGTGAACTACGGAGGAGCCAAAGCGGCCATCGCGCTGATGACCGTCTCCGCCTCCCGCGAGCTCGCGCGCTACGGCGTCCGCGTCAACTCGATCTCGCCGATCGCCAGGACGCGTCTGACCACGGGCAGCCCCGGCAGTGCCGAGGCCATGGGCGATTCGCTGTCACCGGCCCACATCTCGCCCCTTGTCGCGTGGCTGCTCAGCCCGGAGTGCACTTCCAACTCCCAGATATACGGCGTCTTCGGACGTGAGATCCACCGCTACACGGCCTGGACGCCGGCCGAGTCCGCGCACGCCGACGAGGACTGGACCGTCGATTCGGTGGCGGCCGCGCTGCGCGGCTGGCCCGACCGCTACGAACCCGGGTTCATCCCCGGTATTCCCCAGCCGACACCTGCGAGCTGACCATGCCGATCAACGACGACCTGGTCGGTCTCGAAAAGACCGCCAAGGGAACCTGGACCGACCGCGACACCCGCCTCTACGCGGTGGCCGTAGGGGCGGGCGGAGAGGACCCCGGCCGGGAACTGCAGTTCACCACGGAGAACACCAAGGGGGTCACCCAGCGGGTCCTGCCGACCTTCGGCGTCATCGAGGGCTGCCGGGTCGGGGTCGGCCTCGTCTCCAAGATCGACGGCGTGGACTTCTCACGGATGCTGCACGGCACGCAGGAGGTCGAGCAGCACCGGGAGCTGCCGACGGCGGCACAGGTGATCACGTCGGGGAAGATCACCGCGGTCTGGGACAAGGGCAAGGCCGCCGTGATCGAAACCGAGGCGGTCACCGCCGACGCGGTGACCGGCCAGGCCTACGTCACCTGCCGCCAGTCCCTCTTCTTCCGCGGCTACGGCGGCTGGGGCGGCGAGCGCGGACCCAGCGGCCGCACCCCGCTGCCCGAGGACAAGCCGGACCGCACGGTGCGCGCCTCCACGCGCACCGACCAGGCACTGCTCTACCGGCTGACCGGTGATGTCAACCCGCTGCACTCGGACCCCGGTTACGCCCGCGCGGCGGGCTTCTCCCGGCCGATACTGCACGGTCTGTGCGGCTACGGGATCGTAGGGCGACTGCTGCTGAACGAATTCGCCGAGGGAGACCCGGCCGCGTTCACCGCCCTGCGTGGCCGGTTCTCCGCGCCGGCCTACCCCGGCGACGACCTCGTCGTCTCGGTGTGGGGCAACGGTCCCGAGCACCCGTTCGTCGTCGACAACCAACGAGGGGAGCGGATCCTGTCCGACGGGCTGTTCGTCACGGTGTGAGCGCGTGGGACCGAAATCGCCGCCCGTGCGCGCGGCCCGCGGGCACGAGCGGCACCCCCCGGCGGCATGGCCCACGGGTAAACTGGTGGCCAGCGGTCAGACCAGGTGGCAGGGCCGACCGCCTCATCCCTGAAGGAGGACTGACCTCACCGTGAGCCCCGCATCGACTTCCCGAACGTCCGGCGAGCTGGCCGACAGGAACGGGGAACGAAAGGGCGAATGGCGCCGGTCGGCCGGGACGAAGAAGGCCGTCCTCGACGCTGCTCGTCAGCTCTTCAACGAGAAGGGTTACGACGACACCAACATCAACGACATCGTCAGGGAGTCCGGGGTCAGCGTCGGCAGCATCTACCACCAGTTCGGTGGCAAGAAAGAGGTCTTCCGCGCGCTCGCCGAATCGTCGCTCGACCGCCACAGAGAAGTATCGGAACGCGCGACGAAGAAGGCGATCGCCGCGGGCGAGACGGACCCGCTCCGCATTTACGTCGCCGGCGCCAAGGGCTATCTCCTGGACACCTGGAAGCAGCGCGACATCGACCGTGTCGGCATTCTTCTCGAAGGTCCGGCCCCGGAGGCCGCCCACGCGCGCGAGCACAGGGCGCGTTTCCTGCGCGGCTCGCTCGGCATCACCATCGGCGAGCCACCGTTGCCCGAGGCGACGGGGTATGCCCTGTACGGGCTGCTGTACGGCGCCGCGACGCAGCTGGTGAACATCGAGGACCGGCGCACCGCCAACGCGGTCATCGACTACTTCGCCGAGCTCATCCTCAAGATGGGCAGCGCCGAATAACAGTTCCACCGGTCGCCGATCCCTTTCCGGCGGTCCCGCTTCCAGCTGTGTGAACAGCCGGGCGGGGCCGCCGGTTCGCTTTTCCCCGGCAAGCCCTTCGTGGTGAGAATAATTCTAGAACGTAGCACTAGTAACGTCTTCCATATTAGAGCGGCATTCCAGTACGGTGTCGGTAACTGGCCCGCAATGCTTGGGAGACGACGGTGTCTGCTCAGTTTCAGTTGCCCCCTCAGGTCGAAGCCGCGGTGGTCCGGGACACGAACGAGGACTTCACGCTGGAGAAGCTCGAACTGTCACCACTCGGTCCGCTCGACGTGCTCGTGAAGATCGCCGGCGTCGGCATGTGCCACACCGATCTGGTGCTCCGCGGGCCCATGGGGGAGGCGTTCCGCCCGATCGTCCTGGGGCACGAGGGATCCGGTGTGGTGGCCGCCGTCGGTTCACAGGTCACCAAGGTCACCGCCGGAGACCCGGTCGTCATCAGCTATGACAGCTGCGGCGCCTGTAAGAACTGCCTCAGCGGCAGTCCCTACTTCTGCGCGACCTGGTTCGACCGGAACAACGGCCCTGGCCTGTCCCGTCAGCATGCCGCGCTGACCGACCCCGCGGGCCGAGCGGTCAACAACTCCTGGTTCGGACAGTCGTCCTTCGCGGACTACGCCGTCGCGAGTCAGAACAACGTGGTCAAGGTCGCCGCGGATCTGCCCCTGGAGATTCTGGGCCCCTTGGGCTGCGGCTTCCAGACCGGTGCCGGAGCGGTCGTCAACGTCCTTCAGGTACGCCCCGGTCAGTCCTTCGTGGTGTTCGGCGCCGGGGCGGTCGGACTCGCCGCCGTGATGGCCGCCCGGATCTGCGGGGCGAGCGCGGTGATCGCGGTGGACCTGGTCGAGGGGCGCCGGGAGCTGGCCCGGGAGGTCGGCGCGACACACGCCCTCGACGGCGCCGCTCCCGATCTGCTCGACCAGCTCCAGCAGATCACCTCGGGTGCGGACTGTGCCTTCGACACCACCGGCAGGCCATCGGTGATCGCGACCGCTGTCAACGCGTTGGCCCAGGGCGGCACGTGTGCCCTGGCCGCGATCGCCGACGAACTGCGGCTGCCCGGATGGCCGATCGTGTTCGGGCGCAGGCTGACCGGAGTCCTCGAGGGCAACGCCGTCCCCGACGTTTTCATCCCCCAGATGATCGAGTGGTGGCAGGCCGACGTGTTTCCGTTCGACAAGCTGATCGAACGCTTCCCCCTGCACAAGATCAACGAAGCCGCCGAGGCCTCCGAGAGCGGGCGAGTCGTCAAGCCCGTCCTGATTCCCTGAACTGAGAGCGCCCCGTGACACCCATCGAAAGCGACCTGCTCGTCGTCGGCGCCGGGCCGGTCGGCCTGTTCGCCGCCTACTACGCCGGTTTCCGCGGCCTCAGCACCGCCATCGTCGACTCCCTGTCCGAGCCGGGCGGGCAGGTCACCGCCCTCTACCCGGAGAAACCGATCTACGACATCGCCGGTTTCCCTTCGGTACGGGGCCGGACCCTCGTCGAGAACCTCATGGAACAGGCCGCCCCCTTCGATCCGACGTACGTGCTGGCCGAATGCGCGACGGAACTGAGCCCGCAGACCGACGGCACTCTGCATGTGCGCACGGACGCCGGCACGACGTTCCGCACCCGCGCGGTCGTCATCACCGCCGGCATAGGAACCTTCACGCCCCGCCCGCTGGAGGCCGGACAGCACCTCGTCGGCTCCGGCGTCTCCTATTTCGTACCCGATCCCGAACTGCACCGGGATCAGCACGTCGTCGTGGTCGGGGGCGGGGACAGCGCATGCGACTGGGCCCTCGCCCTCGAACCGATCGCACGCACCGTGACGCTCGTCCACCGGCGCGCGGCCTTTCGCGCCCACACCCACACCGTCAGCCAACTGACCCGCTCGACGGTCGACGTCATCACCGACGCCCAGATCACCAAGGTGCACGGGGACAGCCGCGTCCAGAGCGTCACGATCACCGGCGCGGACGCCACGCAGACCGAGAGGGAGGCGGACGCCGTGATCGCCGCCCTGGGATTCAAGGCGAACCTCGGACCACTGCGCACCTGGGGACTCCAGCTCGCCGACAACCGCTACCTGCGCGTCGACGCCGCCATGCGGACCACCATGCCGGGCGTGTTCGCGGCCGGTGACATCACCGACTACGGCGGCAAGGTACGTCTGCTCGCCGTCGGCTTCGGCGAAGCGGCCACCGCCGTCAACCACGCGGCGGTCCACATCAACCCCGAGGAGACCGTCTTCCCCGGGCACTCCACCGACACGCCGGCCGGCCCGGCCGAGGAGACGACATGACCTATGTGATCGGCCCCGCCTGCATCGACGTCATGGACAGGTCCTGTATCGACGAGTGTCCCGTGGACTGCATCTACGAAGGCAAGCGGAAGCTCTACATCAACCCGGCGGAGTGCATCGACTGCGGCGCCTGCAAGCCGGCCTGCCCCGAGCAGGCCATCGACCTGGACCGGCTCCTCACCGGTGACCAACGCGCCTTCATCGCGGACAACGCCCGCTTCTTCGACGAGCCGCTACCGGGTCGCGATGCCGCTGTCGGAGCGCCCGGCGGTGCCGGCGACATCGGTCGGATCGGCGTCGACACGGACCTGGTGGCCGGCTACTGACATGGCCGACCCAACCCACCAAAAGGGGCACAGCATGACCGAATCAGTGATGACCATCAACGGCGAGGCCGTCACCGGGGACCGCACGTTCGAGGTCATCGACCCCGCCACCGGCGCCCCCACAGGGGCGGCGCCGCAGTGCTCGCCGGCCCAGCTCGACCTCGCCATGCAGTCCGCCCAACACGCCCTGACGTCATGGGCGTCCGACCATGAGACGCGGCGCAAGGCCATGCACGAGGCCGCCGAGCTCATGCGACGGGCCGCCCCGGAGCTCGGTCCGCAGTTCACACAGGAGCAGGGCTCCCCGGTCCAGGCGGCCGTCGGACAACTCATGATCTCCGCCGACTGGCTCGACTACTTCGCCGACCTGGAACTGCCCGCGAAGACCGTGCGCACCTATCCGGACCGGACGATCGAGGTCTCCCGCCGCCCGGTCGGCGTGGTCGCGGCGATCACCCCGTGGAACGCACCGGTCCTGCTCGCGATGTGGAAGATCGCACCCGCGTTGGCCGCGGGCGCCACCATGGTCCTCAAACCGTCCCCCTACACGCCCCTTACCACCCTCGCGCTGGGTCAGGTGTTCTCCGCCGCGCTGCCGCCGGGCGTACTCAACATCGTCAGCGGCCTCGAACCCCTGGGCCAGCAGCTCGTGTCACACTCGACCCCCCGCAAGATCGCCTTCACGGGCTCGATCCCGACAGGCAAGGCAGTGGCCGTCGCCGCCGCCCACGACCTCAAACGCGTCACGCTCGAACTCGGTGGGAACGACGCCGCCATCGTCCTGGACGACGCCGATATCGACCGTATCGTCGAGCCGTTGTTCTTCTCGGCGTTCGCCAACTCGGGCCAGATCTGCGAGGCGACCAAACGCGTCTATGTTCCCGATCGCCTGTACGGCAAGCTCCTTGACGCGCTGGCCGACCGCGCCCGCTCCGCCCGGGTCGGTCACGGCCTCGAAGCCGGTGTCGAACTGGGGCCGTTGACCACCCACTTCCAGCGTGATCACGTGGAGGATCTGGTCCAGGACGCGAAGGCCGCGGGCGCGACCATCGCGGCCGGCGGGCACCGCCTCCCGGGTGACGGGTACTTCTTCGAGCCGACGATCATCGGCGACGTCGAGGACGGCGTCCGAATCGTCGACGAGGAGCAGTTCGGCCCCGCCCTGCCCGTCATCGCCTACAGGGACGTCGACGAGGCCGTCCGGCGCGCCAACGCGACGATGTACGGCCTGGCCGGCTCGGTCTGGTCGACCGACCTCGACCGGGCCCGCGCTGTCGCGGCCCGCCTCGAAGTCGGCCGAGTCAAGATCAACGGGGGTGGCCTGCCGTCGCCGGAGGCCCCCTTCGGCGGCGTCAAGTGGAGCGGCGTCGGCGTCGAGAACGGGCCGTGGGGCCTGGAGGAATACACCGACCTGCACGTCACCGAAATCGGTGCCGACGCGCAGTGAGCCGATGACCGCTCCCGAGCACACCGCGTCAGGCACAAGCGCGACCCACACCACCTCACATGGGAGGCTCAATGACAGGCAGCGACAACCACAAGCCCATCCCGCGCAGCGTTCTCATTTTCGGCGCGGCCGGGCACATCGGCGGACCGCTCGCGGACTTTCTTCACCGAGAGGCACCGCAGATCAAGCTGCGCCTGGTGAGCAGCAGGCCCGAAGGCCTCGAAAAGCTCCGCGCCGATCGCCCCTACGCCGAAGTGGTCACCGCGAACTACATGGATCTCTCCTCGCTCGATGCCGCAGTGGAGGGGATCGAGGGCGTCTTCGTCAACAGCCCACCCGAGATGGACGAGCAGATCGCCATGACGAACCTGGTGACCGCCCTCAAGAAGGAGGGCACTCTGGTTCACCTTCTGCGTACGGTCGGTCTGCAGCCCGAGGCCAACTACCGGCGCCTCCCCCCGGCCGTGCGGGAGGCGAAATTCGGGCTCCCCATGCAGCATCCCGGTGTGAAGAAGATCCTCGACGAGAGCGATCTGCCGGTCACCTACATGAACCTCGGCGCATCCTTCATGGACAACTTCCTCTGGATGAAGGGCGGCCTGGTCCGCGAGCGCAAGCTGATCTGGCACAACCGCCTCATTCCCTTGATCGACCCACGGGAGATAGCCGAAGTCGCGGGACGTCTGTTCCTCTCCGACAACCACCGGCACATCGGGCAGTTCCACACGCTCAACAACGGTCATGATCTGCTGCGCTACAGCGACGTCGCCGATCTGATGAGTGAGGTCTTCGGCGAGAAGATCACTCACGACGGCAGCCTGGAGGCATTCACCAAGGAGTACGGCGCCCAGTTCGGTCCGAAGCTCATGGAGATCTGGAACTTCTTCGAGTACGAGCGGGCGAACGAGGTCGTCTGGGCCCGCAACGACTTCGTCGAGCGCATGCTCGGCCGCAAACCGCGGACCCTGCGGGAGTGGCTGGAGGAGCACGCAGAACTCCTGCTCAAGTAGCTGCACCCACCGACGTGGTCGGTGTCCATCGTTGTCCGACACAGGAAAGGAAGTGACAGCCGTGAAGGCGATCCAGTACGAGGAGTACGGCGGCCCGGAGGTACTCCGGCTCGCGGAGAGGGAGGAGCCGCATGCCGGGCCCGGACAGATACGGCTGAAGGTCAAGGCGGTGGCGGTCAATCCGTTCGACTCCAAGCTGCGCCGCGGCTACATGCAGCAGTTCATCCCCGTGTCCTTCCCCCACATTCCGGGTACCGAGGGAGCCGGCGTCGTCGACGAGGTGGGGGAGGGGGTCACCGGTGCCTCGGTGGGCGACGAGGTACTGGGGTACATCGTCTCCGGTTCCTACGCCGAGTACGCCCTGGCCGAGGACTTCGCGCTCAAGCCGGCCGGACTGGGCTGGGAGACGGCGGCCGCCCTGCCCGTGGCCGCCAGGACCTCCAGGCACGTGCTGGACACGCTCAAGGTGACCGACGGCGACACGCTGCTGGTGCACGGTGCCTCCGGCGTGGTCGCCTCCGTCGGCGTCCAGCTCGCCGTGGCCCGCGGTGCCACCGTGATCGGCACCGCCGCCGGGAACAATCACGACTACCTGCGCTCCCTCGGCGCGATCCCCGTGACCTACGGCGACGGGCTGGCCGACCGGGTGCGCGAGGCCGCTCCGCAGGGCGTCGACGCCGTCTACGACGCCGCCGGCAACGGCGTGCTGGAGCTGTCCATCGAGCTGGTGGGCGGCGCCACCGACCGCGTCGCCACGATCGCCGACTTCGGGGCCCCGAAGCTGGGCGTGGCCATGGTCGGCACCGATGACCCGTTCGGGACCGAACTCGCCGAGTACGCCCGCCTCGCCGCCGAGGGAGGTCTGAACGTCCGCATCGCCCAGAGCTTCCCCCTCACCGACGCCGCCAAGGCCCAGGAGCTGAGCGAGTCCGGCCACCCCCGCGGCAAGCTCCTCCTACGCCTTTAGGGTCTTCGCCCCTTGCTGCCTTCACCGGCGCTTCCCGCGTGTAGCCGTCGTCGGCGAGGGCGGACTCTTCCGCGGTCTCGGTGAGGACGAGGCACTCGCCCTGGCCGACTCCTTCGCGCTGGAGCAGTGCGTGCCCTCAACTCGTGGACTGCTCCCAGCGGATGGCTTGGCCCGCCCAGAGCTAGGGCGAGGTGGCCAGGTGTGGGGAGCGGAGCACGAGCAGGGTGATCTCGCTGGGCGCGAAGACACGGAACGGCGGGCCCCAGAAGCCGGTGCCGCGGCTGGTGTAGAGGAGGGTGCGGGTGCCGTGCCGGCTGAGGCCGGCGAGGGCGGGCTGGTCGAGGCGGACCAGGTGGTGGAAGGGCCAGATCTGGCCGCCGTGGGTGTGGCCGGAGAGTTGGAGGTCGATGCCTGCGGCTGCCGCCCGGTCGATGAACGTGGGCTGGTGTGCCAGGAGCAGGACGGGCAGCTCGGGGTCGGCGCCGTTCAAGGCTCCGGCGAGGTGGGCGCGGTGGCCTGCCAGGCCGGAGGACTCGGCGGTGACGTCGTCCACGCCGGCGACCACGAGGGTGTCGCCTCCGCGTTCGAGCAGCAGATGGCGGTTGCGCAGCGGCTCCCAGCCCAGCTCGCCCATCAGGTCGACCCAGCCCTGTGCCTCGCTGTAGTACTCGTGGTTGCCGGTGACGTAGACACGGGCCCGGGTGGCCCGCACAGTCCCGAGTGGGACGGCCTGGGCGCGGCGGCGTTCGGCCGTGCCGTCCGCGATGTCCCCGGTGTGGCAGACCACGTCGGCTTCCAGGGTGTTCACCGTCTCGCACACCCGTGCCGACCAGCGGGCGCGGTCGAGGGGGCCGTAGTGGGTGTCGGTGATGAGGACGACGCGGGTGCCGTCCAACCCGGCGCCCAGGCGGGGGAGTTGTACGTCGAGTCGGCGCACGCGTGGCACGCGGCGGGCCTCGGCGTACCCCCAGGGGAGCAGTACGGCGGTTATGCCGAGGACGGCCCACGTGACGATGCGGGCCCGGTCCTGACTCTCGCCGACGCCGGCCACGGTCAGGGCGAGCCGCAAGAGGACGCCCAGCAGAACGGACCACGTGAACAGAACCCAGCTCGTGCCCAGCAGGGTGTCACCGACGATCGCCGCCCGGTCCTGCTGACGCCGGCCGTGGCCGCGCACCATCGCGAGCGGCATCCCGACGAGGCCGATGACGAACAGGGCGGTGCCGACCAGCGTGACGGGCAGCGGCCAGCGCTGGCCGCTGTACACGAGCACCCAGCAGGGCACGGTCCACAGAAGTACGGGCGCGATCAGGGGGAGGTAGCGCATCAGGCGGTGCAGTCGGCTCTGCCGCGGAGACCGCGCTTCGCTGTCGGCGGGTCGGGTGTTGCGGGTGTCGGTCACGCTTCCCCTCTGACCAGGCTGCCGTCCTGCGCACTGTATCCGGTCGCCCTTGGGCCGACCGGGCCGGCGTTCATGGGGACGACCCCTTGGGAATATAAGTTCGGTGAACGTATGTCCAATACCGAGAACGCCGCCCGACCGGTGTTTATGTCGCTGAGGCAGGTACACGTTGGCCGGATGCATAGGTCAACGTCTCTGATTTGACGGTCAGTCGGGGGAGTGGGTGGCGGTTTACCGTCGGATCGGTGGGCGAGGCCGGCACCCCCTCGTCCCAGGAGCGTCACATTCCATAATGAATTACTGGCTCAGTTGCGTCTGACTTCCCTTCCGTCCCTCCTGAATTTTCCGCTTCCTCGTCGAGAAGTCGGGCAAGTGGAAATCGCGCCACCAAGTCCTCTCGGTGCTTTCAGGACTTTGTCCTCCGGCTGAACCGAGAAATCGTTTCGGCATATCTACGATCGCAGACTATGACCGTCACTCCACGGGACAACTCCGCCACCCGTGCCCGCTGGCAGACCTGTCTCCGGCTCGCCCGTGAACTCCTCCTCGTCGGACCCGACGGAAAAGACCTCAAACTCGAATACCTGCACGCTTTGATAGACGCGGGCAGCCTCGGTACCACCCGGCACCCCCGCAAGAAGGTCCTCGTGGTCGGCGCCGGCATCACCGGCCTCGTCGTCGGCCGCCTCCTCAAGGACGCGGGGCACGACGTCACCATCCTCGAGGCGAACGCCAACCGTGTCGGCGGACGCATCAAGACCTTCCGCACCACCAAGCACCACCAGCCGTTCGCCGACCCGGCCCAGTACGCCGAGGCCGGTGCCATGCGGCTGCCCGACTTCCACCCGCTCGTTCTCGCCCTGGTCGACAAACTGGGGCTCGGCCGGCGCCAGTTCTACAACGTGGACATCGATCCCCACACCGGCAGCGGCCCCGACGTGCCCGTCCCTCCGGTGACGTACACCTCCTTCACCGGCCGGACGTGGACGTACGGCGACGACAGCCCGGACTTCGCCGAACCCGACAAGCGCGGCAACTCCTGGATCCGCGCCAACCGCGTCCAGGTGCGGCGCGCCGACTACGCCGCCGGACCCGAGCGGATCAACGAGGGCTTTCACCTCACCGACGACGAGGTCCGCGCCCCCGTCGCGCGGATGGTGGACGAGGCGCTGGAGAGCGTGCGTGACTACTACTCCGACGTCGTCGACGGCAAGCGGGTCAACAAGCCGTTCGACGAGTGGGTCGAGGGCTGGGCGCGGGTGATCCGCGACTTCGACGGCTACTCGATGGGGTCCTTCCTGCGGGACCGCGCCGGGCTCAGCGACGAGGCCGTGGAGGCGGTCGGAACCCTGGAGAACATGTCCTCGCGGCTCTACCTCTCCTTCTTCCACAGCTTCCTGAGCCGCACCGACATCAACCCGGCCGTCCGCTACTGGGAGATCCCCGGCGGCAGTTGGCGCCTGCCGCACGCGCTGTACCAGGGCCTGCGCGACGAGGTGCGGCTCGGCCAGCGCATGATCCGCCTCGAGTACCACGACCCCAGCCGCGACACCGACCCCGAAGGCACCGGGGCGGTCGGACCCGACGGGTGGGGCGTGGCCGTACAGACCGTAGACGAGGAAGACCCGAAGGAATTGCCCCGACTGTGGACGGCGGACCTGGCGGTCGTCACCATCCCGTTCTCCGCGCTGCGCTTCGTGGAGATCGTCCCCTCGATGTCGTACAAGAAGCGTCGCGCCATCATCGAGACCCACTATGACCAGGCCACCAAGGTGCTGCTCGAATTCAGCCACCGCTGGTGGGAGTTCACCGAGGACGAGTGGCGCGACACGCTGGACGGCATCGCGCCCGGCCTGTACGAGTACTACCGGCGCGGGCACGAGGCGGAGACCGGGACCTTGTCCGTGCCCACGCTGCCCGAGCCGGAGGCCGGGCTGCTCGGCGCCGCGGTCAAGGACAGCCTCGTCACCGAGGAGATGCGGCGGATCGACGGGAGTCTGCCGCTGCGTGGCCCCGCCGTCCGGCCCGCCACCCACTGCTTCGGCGGGGGCTCCGCCGCCGACAACCCCAACCGGTTCATGTACTACCCCTCACACCCGATCGCGGACAGCACGGGCGGCGGCGTCGTCCTCGCCTCGTATTCCTGGTCCGACGACGCCGCGCGGTGGGACTCCATGCCGAAGGCGGAGCGCTACCTCTACGCGCTGCGCAACCTCCAGGCCGTACACGGCCGTCGCGTGGAGGTGTTCTTCACCGGCAGGGGCGCCACCCAGAGCTGGGCCCGCGACCCGTACGCCTTCGGCGAGGCCGCCATCTACACCGCCCACCAGATGACCAGCTTCCACCTGGACGTCTCCCGGCCCGAGGGCCCGGTGCACTTCGCCGGCGAGCACACGTCCCTCAAGCACGCCTGGATCGAGGGAGCCCTGGAGAGCGCCGTCCGCGCCGCCCTCGCCGTCCATCAGGCCCCGCCGGTCACCGACAGGAAGGGCCCGGACCAGGACGTCCCGGGTGCGGACCGGGAAGGGGAGTCCTCGTGAGCGCGACCACCCCTGCCTGCACGGTCGCCCGCTATCTCGCCGTGCGATTGGCCGAGCTGGGCATCACCCATCTGTTCGGCGTCCCCGGCAACCACCTCGGCCCGTTCCTCACCACACTGCGGGCCGAGGGCGACATCGAGTGGGTCGGCACTCCGACCGAGGGCGGCGCCGGCCAGGCCGCCGACGCCTACGCCCGCATCCACGGCGTGGGCGCCGCGGCGGTGACGTACAGCGTGGGCGCGTTCAACCTGCTCAACGCCTGCGGCGGCGCGTACGTCGAGCAGGTCCCGCTCATCGCCGTCAACGCCTGCCCGCCGTACGAGCAGTGGCAGAACTTCCGTGCCGTCGGGCTGCTCACCTCGCACATGAGCCCCCGTGCCGAGAGCAATCTGGACGTCTACCGGCAGGTCACCGTGGACGCACAGGTCATCTCCCACCCGGGCTTGGCGCCCGCCCAGATCGACGCCGCGCTCACCGCCTGCGTCTCCGAGCGCCGACCGGTCTACCTGGAGGTCATGGAGGACCTGTGGGACGAGCCCTGCCCCGAGCCGACGGAGCCGATCGTCCGCCGCGAACGGCCTTTCAGTGAGCGCAACCAGACCATGCTGGACCAGGCCGTGCACGCGATCCTCACCCTGATCGAGCAGCACCCGGGCCCGGACGGCAGGCCCCGCCCGATCGTGTGGGCCGGCGAGGAGATCGACCGGTACCGGCTCGGCCGGGAACTCGTCGACCTGGTGGAGGCAACCGGCGTCCCGTTCTGCACGACCGTCGGCGCCAAGGCCGTCGTGGACGAGGACCTGCCGCAGTTCCACGGCGTATACAACGGCAAGGCCAGCCATCCGGACGTGAACGCGATCTTCAAGGACTGGGCCACCTGCCGGATCGGGCTCGGGGCCTGGTCCACGTCGAAGAACCTCGGCGGTGAGCAGAGCGTCGGCACCGACTGGGTGATGGCGGCGCACGGCGGCGTCAGCGTCGGCACCTCCTACTTCCCCGACGTCCAACTCGCCCGGTTGCTGCCCGCCCTCCAGGATGCGCTGGTGAAGGCCTACGGCTCCGAGGGCCTGTTTGCGGACTACTACGCCGAGTCCTACAGCTACCAGGGTGCGCGGGACGACCGCCCCGCCGGCCTGGCGCAGTACCGCGCCTCGCTGAGCGTCAGCGGTGCGCGGTCCCGGGACGCCGAACGGCTCACCTACGACGGCGTGTTCGATCGGGTCAACCACTTCCTGGGCCAGGAGACCACGGACGACTGGACGGTCGTGTCCGACGCCGCGTTCTCCCTCATCGGCTCGATGAACCTGTCCCTGTCCGCGGGAGGATTCCTGTCCCAGGTCAGCTGGCTGTCCATCGGCTGGTCGGTCGGCGCGGCCACCGGCGCCGCGCTCGCCCCGGAACGCGCGGGCGCCCGCCCGATGGTGTTCGTCGGCGACGGCGCCTTCCAGGAGACCTGCCAGGAGATCTCCACGCACACCCGGCTCGGGCTGCGCTCGGTGGTGTTCGTCCTGGACAACGAGTCCTTCTACGGCATCGAGCAGATGTTGGTGCACCCGGCCTACTACGCCGGACAGGGCCCCGCCGAGCCGGACTTCTACAACGTCCTGCACCCCTGGCACTACGACCGCCTCACGGCGGTCTTCGCCGGCCAGGACACCCCGGCGAGCGGCCTCAGTGTCGCCCGCCCCACGGAGCTGGACGACCTGCTGGCCCGACTCGGCGACCCGCGCGACCCGGTCAACGCCGGACCCCTCCTGGTCCGCGTCCGACTGCACCGGCACGACTATCCGCGGGCCATGGCGTACAAGGTGCCGAAAACCTCGTGACCGACAACCTCGTGACCGGAATTCTCGTGCCCGAAATCCTCGCAACAGACAATCTCGAATTCCCAGGGGGAATGCAATGGCTGATCTGAACGTCCTGATCGCATTCGACGCGGCCACGATCGTCGAACAGAATCCCAACGCGTCACGGAATCCCGACGCGCCGACCTACGTCGACCAGAGCCTGATCTACATGACGACGCGGCACGACCACATCGTCGGCACTTCGGGCGCCGAGCTGAACCTGCGGGCCGAGCCCGGGGACACCGTCCGGTGGCGGGAGACGACGCTGTCGCTGGGCAGCGACTACAAGGCGCTGCTGTACCGGTACGTGAGCAGCGACCGCGATCACACCCTCATCAGGACACCGGAGATCGAGGTGGTCGACGGCGTCTATCCGCTGCCACAGGAGGGCAGCGAGGGCAGTCCGGATTTCGTGACGCAGAAGTACCAGGACCACTACTGGCGCACCACGGTGAAGAGCGTCGGCAAGGTCGTGTACCACTTCTACTTCCAGATCCTCGACCGGCACCGGCAGTTGAAGGGGTACTTCCAATGGGACCCCTTCATCACCATCGAGGACTCCTGACGGTCCGGCCGTGACGGGCGGCGGTGGTCGCAACCGCCGCCGCCCTTCCTGGCTTCCAGCCGATCCGGACCTGGCTCTCTAGAAGAATCCAAGCTTTTTGGGGGAGTAGCTACACAGAATGTTCTTCGTCTGCTGGTGGTACAGGCGGTACAGCCTTCCCGACGCAGTGCCGGTCATAGCGGCGCAGGCCATGATGCTGGACAGCGACTGTCCGCAGGCTGTGGCAGTCATCCGGACGGTGCGTGACCGCGGCCTGCGGGCTGAGTTGCTGGCAAATGCCGCCTCGGCGATGGTCGAGGACGGGCATACCGATGCGCTCGTCGTGGCCGAGGAAGCCCTCGCCGAAGCCCTCGCGGAGGGAGGAGAGCGTGCCCTGGTCCCAGCTGCTCTCGTCCTCGCTTATGCCGGTGAACCGAGGCGGGCAGCCGAGATCTGCCGGTCGCTGTCCGACCCGTACAAGCGAATGACATCCCTGGCTCGCGTCGCAGCGTTGCTGGTCACCTCCGGCGAGGTCGGCGAAGCAGCGGACCTGGCCCACGAGGCCGCTGCCCTCGCGGATGAGGTGACCGCGGACAACCAGCGCGCCGACGGTCTCACGATGGCCGCACTCGCTCTGGCTCTGGCCCAACAGTACAAGTCGGCTGTCGAATTGCTGGCTCCCCTTACGGCGACTGCGGCACGGGAAGACGCTGCGGCGGACATGGTGAGGGGACTGGCAGAGATGTCGGACGATCTCGAGTGGGCCACTGAACTGGCCCACAGCTTGAGCTCTCCCCGCAGCCGTAGCCGGGCGTTGGCGTACCTGGCGGCCGCCCACCTCGCGGCCGGAGACCGTGCGCGGGCACAGGTCCTGGCGCAGGAAGCTTCGGACGCGACCCGGGGAAACACCGGGTGGGGCGACGTCCATCACGTCGCCGAACTGGCCGTGGTCCTTGCCCGGGCGGGCGCTCCGGGCCTTGCCGTTGAGGCCGCCCGGAAGATTGACGAGCCGGACGGGCAGGCCATGGCTCTCAGGAAAGCGGCCGCCGTCGCGGCAGTTTCCGACAAGCCGGACCAGGGCGCGGACATCGCCCGCGCGATCGAGGACCCCTGGCGCCGGGCACAAGCGCTCGGCTGGGTGGCAGCGGCGGCGGCCCGGCGTGGTTCCATGGGCGTGGCGGCCAGCCTGATCCAGGAGATGCGAGAGATCGAGAACGGTCTACCGCCAATGACCCTCGTGTCAAGCGACCACCGCGTAGCAGCCCTTGCCGCACTTGCCAAGGCCTTCACCAAGGACGGGCAGGACGACGCGGCGGACGCCGTAGCCGACACCGTTGAGCAGAACTGGATCCGGGCGGAGGTCCTCGCGGCCATCGCGGGAGGTCTCGCCGAGCGCGGGGAGGATGACAAAGCACTATCTCTCGTGGGGCACTTGGCTTCGTCTCCGCGTGCTGCGCGCCTTGCCGCGCCGATCGCCACCGTATGGGCGAAAGCCGGTTCAACTCCCCGCGCACTGGCTGCCCTTGATCTCCTGCCACGAGCGGCTGACCAGGCGGAGGCACTGACGTTGACCGCGAAGTCCCTGGCGAGGGCGGACGGCATCCTACGGAACTCGGCCCTGGCCCGTCATGCCCACGCCCTGGCCGATATTCTGATCAGCCCGGATTGGATCGACCACGCGCTGTCGGAACAGGTGGCACTGCTGCTCCGCCACGGCCACACTGGTCTCGCCGCTGCCCTTAGAAGCCGTATCTCAACCGATCTTGGAGCGTGTGGATCGAACAGAGTTCCTGGTCGGGTGATCTTTCGGCGGTACGCGCATGAAGGCAGGG
>NZ_JBEXRA010000014.1:0-175961 GCF_040612855.1 Streptomyces sp. NPDC006332 | reverse complement strand
CCTCCGTGCGGTGAAGATTCGACACCTCCACCACACACGGAGGCCTTCGCCATGATCAAGCCCGGCCAGCGTTAACAACGCTCGTGATCAATACACCTAGGGCCTGTCCGACGATTCCCGTCCTCGCCCGCGGGGCGCCCGCGCAGCGTCCCGCGCCCCGGACGGGGTGCCGCACTCTCGTGCGTGCTTAAAGATCTGTCTCCCGGGGCATCCTTCCTCGATTCGTCTTTCCGGGTGCCCTGACGTAGACTGACTCGTCGGCTCTCGTGCACCCGCATGTCCGCATGCGCCCGTAAGGGACGCAAAGAGAGTCGATCAAGGTAGTCGATTCGAAGGGCGAAGCGTGGCCAAGAAGCAAGGTGCCATCGAGATCGAGGGCACTGTCGTCGAGTCTCTTCCGAACGCCATGTTCAAGGTCGAGCTCCAGAACGGCCACCAGGTCCTGGCACACATCAGCGGCAAGATGCGTATGCACTACATCCGCATCCTCCCTGACGACCGGGTCGTGGTGGAGCTGTCTCCGTACGACCTGACGCGTGGCCGGATCGTCTACCGGTACAAGTAGATCTTGCCCTTGCCCCGCTTCCGGCGGGGTGGTGGCACTGACCCGGAGAACCTCACCCCATGAAGGTCAAGCCGAGCGTCAAGAAGATCTGCGACAAGTGCAGGGTGATCCGCCGTCACGGCCGGGTCATGGTCATTTGCGACAACCCGCGCCACAAGCAGCGCCAGGGCTGACGCACGACCCACCCTCTGCGATTCGCAGAACTTCGCGCGACGCGAGCTGAACATGTTCATACGCAGGACCCGGGCGGCGCAGCCGCCTGACACCCCCGGTTCGGAGGCCGGGGACCCGGACGTACCAAATCTTCTGAGCGAAGAGGCCGGCGGCTGGGGACTGGTTCTGTGGAAGACCTCCGAGGATCAACTGGAGCCATTGAATGGCACGCGTTTCCGGTGTTGACATCCCGCGCGAAAAGCGTGTGGAGGTCGCCCTCACCTATGTGTTCGGCATCGGCCGGACCCTGTCCCAGCTGACGCTGGCCGAGACCGGCATCGACCCGAACACCCGCGTTCGCGACCTCTCCGAGGAGCAGCTCGTCGCGATTCGTGAGTACGTCGACAACAACATCAAGACCGAGGGTGACCTCCGTCGCGAGATCCAGGCCGACATCCGCCGCAAGGTCGAGATCGGTTGCTACCAGGGTCTTCGTCACCGTCGTGGTCTGCCCGTCCGCGGTCAGCGCACCAGCACGAACGCCCGCACCCGCAAGGGCCCGCGTCGCGCCATCGCCGGTAAGAAGAAGCCGGGCAAGAAGTAGTCCTCAGCGGACGCTCACCAGCGGTCTTCGCTGTAGGACCGACCACCTCCCGTAGGAGTTATAGATGCCCCCCAAGGGTCGTCAGGGCGCTGCCAAGAAGGTGCGCCGCAAGGAAAAGAAGAACGTCGCTCACGGTCACGCGCACATCAAGAGCACGTTCAACAACACCATCGTCTCGATCACGGACCCCTCGGGCAACGTGATCTCCTGGGCCTCCGCCGGCCACGTCGGCTTCAAGGGCTCGCGCAAGTCCACCCCCTTCGCCGCGCAGATGGCCGCCGAGTCGGCCGCCCGCCGCGCGCAGGAGCACGGCATGCGCAAGGTCGACGTCTTCGTCAAGGGTCCCGGCTCCGGCCGTGAGACCGCGATCCGCTCCCTCCAGGCCACCGGCCTCGAGGTCGGCTCGATCCAGGACGTCACCCCCACCCCGCACAACGGCTGCCGTCCGCCGAAGCGTCGTCGCGTCTGACGCACCGGCTCAGGGCGGCTCGGCTGTCGGCTGGGGGTGTGGGGGTTATCCCCCACAAGGTCGCAGCACGGCTGCCGTCCGCCCAAGCGCCGCCTCGTCTGAGGCCAGGTTGTCTTGAGGTTGCGGGCGGTACGGCTCTTCGGGGCGGTACCGCCCGTACCCTTGCAGTACCCCGCACTTTCGTCGGTGCGGGTCCGTCGGGCGTCAAATAGCGGGCGTCCACGAAAAAAGGATCTGATCCACACATGCTGATCGCTCAGCGTCCCTCGTTGACCGAAGAGGTCGTCGACGAATTCCGCTCCCGGTTCGTGATCGAGCCGCTGGAGCCGGGCTTCGGCTACACCCTCGGCAACTCCCTCCGCCGTACCCTCCTCTCCTCCATCCCCGGTGCCGCTGTCACCAGCATCCGCATCGACGGCGTCCTGCACGAGTTCACCACCGTGCCGGGCGTCAAGGAGGACGTCACCGACCTGATCCTCAACATCAAGCAGCTGGTCGTCTCCTCGGAGCACGACGAGCCGGTCGTGATGTACCTGCGCAAGCAGGGCCCGGGTCTGGTCACCGCCGCCGACATCGCGCCCCCGGCCGGTGTCGAGGTGCACAACCCCGACCTCGTCCTCGCCACGCTCAACGGCAAGGGCAAGCTGGAGATGGAGCTGACGGTCGAGCGTGGCCGTGGTTACGTCTCCGCCGTGCAGAACAAGCAGGTGGGTCAGGAGATCGGGCGCATCCCGGTCGACTCGATCTACTCGCCGGTTCTGAAGGTCACGTACAAGGTCGAGGCCACGCGTGTCGAGCAGCGCACCGACTTCGACAAGCTGATCGTCGACGTCGAGACCAAGCAGGCGATGCGTCCGCGTGACGCCATGGCGTCCGCCGGTAAGACCCTGGTCGAGCTGTTCGGTCTCGCCCGCGAGCTGAACATCGACGCCGAGGGCATCGACATGGGCCCGTCCCCCACGGACGCCGCCCTGGCCGCTGATCTGGCGCTGCCGATCGAGGAGCTGGAGCTCACCGTTCGGTCGTACAACTGCCTCAAGCGCGAGGGCATCCACTCCGTGGGTGAGCTCGTGGCTCGCTCCGAGGCCGACCTCCTCGACATTCGTAACTTCGGTGCGAAGTCGATCGACGAGGTCAAGGCGAAGCTGGCCGGCATGGGCCTCGCGCTCAAGGACAGCCCGCCCGGATTCGACCCGACCGCCGCGGCGGACGCGTTCGGCGCGGACGACGAGGACGCCGGGTTCGTGGAGACCGAGCAGTACTGAGAGCTCGGGCTCGACGGTCCGTTTTCGAGTGCGGGTGCACTGTGGCTTGTCGCGCCCACGCGACGGAGTCGCATATCAACACCGCCCCGCGCCCCTTCCGGGAGCGCCCCTTCGGGGCCGCTCCCGGATCTCCGACAGGTGACCGCCTGCTCGGACACTGACCCCGGTACCTGATACGGCCGGGGCAGACACCAAGGAGAAACACCATGCCGAAGCCCACCAAGGGTGCCCGTCTGGGCGGCAGTGCCGCGCACGAGAAGCTGCTCTTCGCGAACCTCGCGAAGGCGCTGTTCGAGCACGGCCGCATCACCACCACCGAGGCGAAGGCGCGCAAGCTGCGTCCGTACGCCGAGCGTCTGGTCACCAAGGCGAAGAAGGGTGACCTTCACAACCGCCGTCAGGTGCTCCAGGTGATCACGGACAAGAGCGTCGTCCACACGCTCTTCACCGAGATCGGCCCGCGCTACGAGAACCGCCCGGGTGGCTACACCCGTATCACCAAGATCGGTAACCGTCGTGGCGACAACGCGCCCATGGCTGTCATCGAGCTGGTCGAGGCGCTGACGGTGCAGCAGCAGGCTACGGGCGAGGCCGAGGCCGCGACGAAGCGTGCGGTCAAGGAGTCCGAGGAGGCCAAGGTCGAGGAGACCCAGGCCGACGAGGCTCCCGCCGAGGAGTCGAAGGACGCGTAAGCGTCCTGCGGGGTGCTGTTCGGTTGGCGGCTGCGGCGCCGTCGTGGCTTGTCGCGCAGTTCCCCGCGCCCCTGGAGGGGTGTTGGCGGGCCCGTTCCTTTTCAAGGAGCGGGCCCGCTTTCGTGTTGCTGAGAGGATCTCTGTGTGAGTGACGAAGTAGAGCCCGGGTTCGTGCGGGTGCGGCTGGACCTTTCCTATGACGGCTCCGAGTTCTCCGGGTGGGCCAAGCAGGCCGGGGGGCGGCGGACCGTGCAGGGGGAGATCGAGGATGCTCTGCGGACCGTCACGCGGTCACGCGAGACGTATGAGCTGACCGTGGCGGGACGGACCGACGCCGGGGTGCATGCGCGGGGGCAGGTCGCCCATGTCGATCTGCCGGAGGGGGTCTGGCGGGAGCACCACGAGAAGCTGCTGAAGCGGCTTGCCGGGCGGCTGCCCCGGGATGTGCGGGTGTGGGCGCTGCGGGAGGCACCCAGTGGCTTCAACGCGCGGTTCTCGGCTGTCTGGCGGCGGTACGCGTACCGGGTCACGGACAACCCCGGGGGCGTTGATCCGCTGCTGCGCAACCATGTGCTGTGGCACGACTGGCCGCTCGACGTGGACGCCATGAACGAGGCCGCCGAGCGGCTGCTGGGCGAGCACGACTTCGCCGCCTACTGCAAGCGGCGGGAGGGCGCCACCACGATCCGCACGCTCCAGGAGCTGACCCTGGCCAAGGGCGAGGACGGGATCATCACCGCCACTGTCCGGGCCGACGCCTTCTGCCACAACATGGTGCGCTCGCTGATCGGGGCGCTGCTGTTCGTGGGGGACGGGCACCGCGGGCCGGAGTGGCCCGGGAAGGTGCTGGCCGCCGGGGTGCGGGACTCGGCCGTGCATGTCGTACGGCCGCACGGGCTGACGCTGGAGGAGGTCGGCTACCCGGCCGACGAGCTGCTGGCCGCGCGGAACAAGGAGGCGCGGAACAAGCGGTCGCTGCCCGGGGCCGGCTGCTGCTGAACCGGCCCCCCGGACGCGTCCTAGTTGTTCGCGGCGGCCGACGCCTGTGCCTCGCCGCGGCGGCGGATCTGGCGGAACGTGAACTCGGCCAGGTCGTCGCCGGTGGTGAAGACGGGCGTGTCCTTCTCCGTCACGTCCGTGCCGTTGGTGAAGCCGGCGATCGTGAAGTAGGCGTAGCGGCCGTAGGAGTTGGTGGTGGAGCGGCAGAAGGAACCGTCGCAGAAGGCCTTGACGCCGCCGCCGGACAGCGAGGCGACGATGCTCTTCTTGTCTGCCTGCTTCTTCGCCGCGACCGCCTTCGCCTCGGTGTCGAAGACCGCCACGCCGACCGTCACCGCCATCTTGTCCTTGGTGTAGGTGACGCGGATCAGGCGGGTGCAGCCGTTGTCGTTCAGGACCTTGGGGAGGGTGCCCTTGGCGGCCGCCGCGCAGCTCTTGGTGTCGGCCGTCGGACCCTTCTTGTAGACCGTCGAGCCCATGGTCAGCTGCTTGCCCGGGAACATGATCTCCGGGCCGAACGGCGCGGTGTCCTTGCTCTTGCTGGCGACGAAGTCCTTCGGGTCCAGCGGGGGCGGGGCGCTGGTCGGCTCGAACGACGGGGCCGCGGTGTCGGAGCCGCTCCCGACACCCCCGGACGCCGGCAGCTGGGAGGTCGGCTTGCCCGACGCCTCGTCGCCGCCGTTCGCGGAGACCACCGCCATGGCCACGGCCGTACCGACCGCGACCGTGGCGAGCGCGCCGCCGCCGATGAACAGCAGCCTGCGCCGCTTGTTGCGCGTCTCGGACTCCTCGGCGAGGGCCGCCCAGTCCGGGGTCTGGTCGGTGCCGTTGTCCCACGGCTGCTGCTGGGACTGTGGTTTCCAGGGATCCCACTGGGACTGTGGTCCCTGCTGCTGCCCAAAGCTCATGGGGCGCATCTTAGACGGGGTACGGGGTGCGCCGGTCCTCATCAACAGGCTCTCAAACCCCGGGCGTTCGGTCGGTGAGTGACCGCAAAAGCGACATCTCCGGGTGGTTGGTACGAAGGGCGAGCCAACCTCCGTGGTGCCGGTGGCTCCCCGTATGACGATCCACACGTCCTGCATCCGGCGAGCGGGGCGCGCGGTGTCTGACCTACCGGGGCGCGCTGACCCTGGGTGTTCCGTCCGACACGGTCGGGCACCGCCGTGTGAGGTGCCCCGGGCCGCTCACCCCGCCTGGCCTGGGCGTCGCTCCGCGAGGGCATGGGGGCCGATCGGGTGGACGTAGACTGGTGAGCGGGCCTGTCCGGTTGCGAAACACTCGTTTTGACCCGGCACGGGCGCCGCAGGTATCCTGCATGTTCGTTGTGTATTGGCTTGCTCATTCTCACGGGACGGGCCCTTACACCGGTCCACCGGGCCGATGACCAGCGACCCACGTACGCGGTATGCGTCGCCGCAGTGTGGTCCAGGCTGTCGTGATCGTTTCGGTGACCTTGTCTAGGACCATTCACTCGAAGCGAAGGCTACGAACCGTGCGTACGTACAGCCCCAAGCCCGGCGATGTGACGCGCCAGTGGCACGTCATCGACGCTCAGGACATCGTCCTGGGCCGTCTCGCCACCACCGCCGCGTCCCTTCTGCGGGGCAAGCACAAGCCGATCTACGCTCCCCACGTCGACACCGGTGACTTCGTCATCATCATCAACGCCGACAAGGTGCACCTGTCCGGCAACAAGCGGATCCAGAAGATGGCGTACCGCCACTCCGGCTACCCGGGTGGTCTGCGCTCCGTCCGTTACGACGAGCTGCTCGACAAGAACCCCGAGAAGGCTGTCGAGAAGGCCGTCAAGGGCATGCTCCCCAAGAACACGCTGGGCCGTCAGATGCTCTCGAAGCTGAAGGTCTACAAGGGTGACGTGCACCCGCACGCTGCGCAGCAGCCGGTGCCGTTCGAGATCACCCAGGTCGCGCAGTAGTTCCGGCCACCCCCTAAGACAGAAAAGAATCTGAGGAGCATCGTGGCCGAGACCACTGTTGAGCAGCCGGTCGAAGAGACCGAGACCGAGCTCGTCGACATCGACAGCTACACCACCGAGTCCGAGGTCCCCGTCGAGGGTGAGTACACCTCGGAGTCCCTCGCCGGCCGCTTCGGCGACCCGCAGCCGGCCGCCGGCCTGGGCCGTCGCAAGAACGCCATCGCGCGCGTCCGCATCGTGCCCGGCACCGGCAAGTGGAAGGTCAACGGGCGCACGCTCGAGGACTACTTCCCGAACAAGGTCCACCAGCAGGAAGTCAACGAGCCCTTCAAGGTGCTCGAGCTCGACGGCCGCTACGACGTCATCGCCCGCATCTCGGGTGGCGGCGTCTCCGGTCAGGCCGGTGCCCTGCGCCTCGGCGTGGCCCGCGCGCTGAACGAGGCCGACGTGGACAACAACCGCGGCGCCCTCAAGAAGGCCGGTTACCTCAAGCGTGACGACCGTGCGGTCGAGCGCAAGAAGGCCGGTCTCAAGAAGGCCCGCAAGGCTCCGCAGTACAGCAAGCGTTAAGCTTCGCTGCCTGCTCGTACGTTTACGGGCCTGCTCGTAGGTACCCCTTTCACGAGCCTGCCCGTACGTACTCCGAACGCCCCGGCGGCACGCCACTGTGCCGCCGGGGCGTTCGTTTATCACATACTTGGGCGTATAAGGGCACAAGACGCTCAAAGACTTGTGTGATCGAATGTTTAGGCATGGAATGCCTGGGATGCGGGAGCCGTGAACAGCCGCATCGGACGGAACCTCTCCCGTCACTGACGCTTCCTCAGGAGGACAAGTGGGACGACTCTTCGGCACGGACGGCGTGCGCGGTGTCGCCAACGCGGATCTGACGGCCGAGATGGCCCTCGGCCTCTCCGTCGCCGCGGCGCACGTACTGGCCGAGGCGGGCACGTTCGAGGGTCACCGGCCGACCGCCGTGGTCGGACGGGACCCGCGCGCGTCCGGGGAGTTCCTGGAGGCCGCGGTGGTCGCGGGCCTCGCCAGCGCGGGCGTCGACGTCCTGCGGGTGGGGGTACTGCCGACCCCGGCGGTCGCGTTCCTCACGGCCGAGCTCGGCGCCGACCTCGGTGTCATGCTCTCCGCCAGCCACAACGCCATGCCCGACAACGGCATCAAGTTCCTCTCCCGCGGCGGGCACAAGCTCGACGACGAGCTGGAGGAGCGTATCGAGGCCGTCTACGAGGAGCACCGCACCGGGGCGCCGTGGGACCGGCCGACGGGTGCGGGCGTGGGGCGTGTGCGGACGCACGAGGAAGGGTTCGAGCAGTACGTCGCCCATCTCGTGAGTGTGCTGCCGAACCGGCTGGACGGGCTGAAGATCGTCCTCGACGAGGCGCACGGTGCCGCCGCCCGGGTGTCGCCGGAGGCGTTCACGCGGGCCGGCGCCGAGGTCGTCACGATCGGTGCCGAGCCCAGCGGCCTCAACATCAACGAGGGCTGCGGGTCCACCCACCTCGACCTGCTGAAGGCCGCGGTCGTCGAGCACGGCGCGCACTTCGGCATCGCGCACGACGGGGACGCGGACCGGTGCCTGGCCGTCGACGACACCGGTGCGGAGGTGGACGGCGACCAGATCATGGCCGTCCTCGCGCTGGCGATGAAGGAACGGGGTGCGCTGCGGGCCGACACCGTGGTGGCCACCGTCATGTCCAACCTCGGCTTCAAGCTCGCCCTGGAGCGGGAGGGGCTGACGCTCATCCAGACCGCGGTCGGTGACCGGTATGTGCTGGAGGAGATGAAGGAGCACGGGTACGCGCTCGGCGGCGAGCAGTCCGGACACGTGATCATCCTTGATCACGCGACCACCGGGGACGGGACGCTCACCGGGCTGCTGCTGGCGGCTCGGGTCGCGCAGAGCGGGCGTTCGCTGCGGGAGCTGGCGGCCGTGATGAAGCGGTTGCCGCAGGTTCTCATCAACGTCCCGGACGTGGACCGGACCCGGGTCGGTACGTCCCCGGAGCTGGCGGCGGCCGTGGAGGACGCCGAGCGGGAGCTCGGTGAGACCGGGCGGGTGCTGTTGCGGCCCTCCGGGACCGAGCCGCTGGTGCGGGTGATGGTCGAGGCCGCGGACATCGATCAGGCCGGGTCTGTGGCGCGGCGGCTGGCTGACGCGGTGAAGTCGGCGCTGGGGTAGTTGGCGGCCGGGTTCGGGGCGGGGGTCCGGGGCTCTGTCGTGGGTGGGCCGCACGTGTGTGGCGGGCGGTCGCGCCACGTGGTGGAGCCGCCGCACCTGGACCGCGCCCCGCGCCCCTGAGGGCGTGCCAGTGGTTGGTCCTATCCGGCGTTCCGCGGAGCCGTTCGTTTGCGCTGGAGGGACCAGAGCCACTTCTGGAGCAGCAGCGTGAGCGTGCCGGCCAGGACGATGCCGAGCAGGTTCAGCAACAGCTGTTCCGTCGAGTGCCAGGCCTGGTTGGTGTCGCTGTAGACCAACGCCACGGCCGCGTTGGCGGCGGCCGGGACCGTCGTCACGGAGATGGCCACGCCGACCAGGGCGCCGGACTTCGCGGACGTCAGCGACAGGGTGCCGGCGGCTCCGGCGAGGACCGCCACGACGAACGAGAACCAGTCCGGGGCGTAGATGAAGCCGGTGTTGGGGCGGTCGGCCTCCAGCCGGGCCTGGGTGAACAGGCCGACGGCGTCCATGAAGAGGCTGAAGCCGACGGTCACCGCCATCGCCGTCGCGAAGCCCACCAGCAGTGCGGTCAGTGAGCGCAGCGCCAGTCGTGGTGCTCGCTGGACCGCCGCCGTGCAGATGCCCGCCAGCGGTCCGAACTCCGGGCCCACCGCCATCGCTCCCACGATCAGGATCGCGTTGTCCAGCACCACACCGCAGGCCGCGATCATCGTGGCGAGCGTGATGAACGCCAGGTAGGTGACGGAGAGGGTGGACTCCTCGTGGGTCGCGTCGGTGAGGTGCTCCCACAGGACCGCGTCCGCGCCCTCGCCGGGTGCGTCCTCCTCGGCCTGGTCGGCCCGCTTCGACAGCGACAGGTCGATGTTCTCGACGGCGATGGAGCCGGTGCTGTCGAGGCCCAACGCCTGCAGCCCGGTGAGGAGTTCGTCGCCGGCCTCGCGGGCGACGTCGCACATCACCACGTCCCCGGCGGGGTTGCGGGCGCTGCCCGGCAGTACGACGAGGTGGGTGGTGCCGACCGTCTCCTCGATCAGGCGGACCACGTCGTCGGTCTTGTCGGAGGGGGTGATGAGGCGCAGGTGCAGCATGGCGGCAGCGTAACGGTCACAGTTTTCGCAGGCTCAGCCGCTGCACCTTGTGGTCGGGGCCCTTGCGGATGATGAGGGCGGCGCGGCCGCGGGTGGGGGCCACGTTCTCCACGAGGTTGGGGCGGTTGATGGTCCGCCAGGTCGTGCGGGCGTAGTCGAGGGCCTCCTCCTCGGAGACCTGGGTGTACTTGCGGAAGTACGAGTCCGGGTTCTGGAAGGCCGTCGCGCGCAGCTTCTTGAAGCGGTTGAGGTACCAGCGCTCGATGTCCTCGGTGCGGGCGTCGACGTACACGCTGAAGTCGAAGTAGTCGGCGAGACCGACGCGGGTGCGGCCGTCCTTGCCGGGCAGCGCGGGCTGAAGGACGTTGAGGCCCTCGACGATCAGGATGTCGGGGCGGCGGACCGTCAGACGCTGGTCCGGGACGATGTCGTAGATCAGGTGGGAGTAGACGGGCGCGGTGACCTCGTCCTTCCCCGCCTTGATGTCGGCGACGAAACGGGTGAGCGCGCGGCGGTCGTACGACTCGGGGAAACCTTTCCGCGACATCATGCCGCGGGCCTCCAACTCCCGGGTGGGCAGCAGGAAGCCGTCCGTCGTGACCAGTTCGACGCGCGGGTGCTCGGGCCAGCGGGAGAGCAGGGCCTGGAGGAGACGGGCGACCGTGGACTTCCCCACGGCGACCGACCCGGCGACCCCTATGACGAACGGGGTGCCGGACTGGGAGCCCTGTTCGCCGAGGAAGGTGTTCAGCGCCCCTCTGAGGCCGTCCGTGGCGCCGACGTAGAGGTTGAGGAGCCGGGAGAGCGGGAGGTAGATGTCCCGCACCTCGTCGAGGTCGATGACGTCGCCGAGGCCACGCAGCTTCTCGACCTCCGCGGCGGTGAGCGGCAGCGGCGTCTTCTCACGCAGCGCGCTCCACTCGGCTCGGGTGAGGTCGACGTAGGGAGTCGCCTCCGGCCTGTGCCGGTGGGCGCTCCGGGGCATCGGGGAGACCGGAGAGATCACAGTCCATTGTTAACGGAGTTTGAACGGGGCGGAGGGTGGGGTGTGTCACGCAGTGCGGTGCGTCACGGGGTGCGGTGTTGGTCTGGGGGAGTGGATCAGCTCAGGTTCTGCGGGCCGCCGCTCGACCGGGGTCCCGCGCAACCTAGGACCTCTGAGGTGTCGTGCGGGGCGGGAGTGGGGGAGCGTGGTCGGACGGTCGCTGTTGGTCCCCGGGGGGAACGGGGCGGGCGGCCGCAACGGGAGGAGAACGCCATGCGCACCAGGACGAAGGCGGGGCTCGTCGCCCTGTCGGCCGTGCCCGCGCTGACCGTCGGGTTCGCCGGTCAGGCTCAGGCGGACGGCTACTGCGGGGCCGGACGGGTCTGCATGTGGGAGGACGGCAACTACGAGGGCAGCCGGTACGTGGATGTCACCGCCGGTGGGCCGTACGACATCGACGGGTGGAACGGCGACAACGAGATCAGCAGCGTCGACAACGCCTCCGGCCTCTACATCGTCATGTTCGACAACGACAACCTCACCGGCTTCATGGGCTGCGTCGCGCCACACCAGCGGATCCCCGAGCTGTGGCGCAACGACGAGATGGAGAGCTTCATCGCCCGCGATTTCTGCTGACGCGTGAATCGCCGTACAACCGCGGGGCCGTGTGACGGGTCTTTACGACCGTACGGTTCGAAACGACCTTTCAGTACAACTCGACAACTCGTTCCAACGGGGGAACACATGAGTCTGGTCCGTAACCAGTACCGCAACCGCACGCGTCGCGCCGCGACCGCGGCCGTCACCCTCCTGATGGCGGCCGGCCTCGGGTCCGCCGCCGCCGGGGCGGCCGGCGCCGCCACCGTGCCGCCGCAGACGCGGCAGATCGCCTCGTCCACCCTCGGCAGCGACTACAAGATCACGCTGACCGCGCTGCGGTCGACGGAGAACGAGTACGCCGCCTCCGTGCGGCTGCAGGTCTACACGCAGACCGGTGGCGCCTGGAAGGAGTCCGACCGGGTCACCGTGGGCGACGTCGACGGGTGGTTCTGGTACCCGCTCACGGGCAGTGGCGCGGTCTGCGAGTTCTCGACCGCGAGCACGGAACCCGCGCCGCTCACCGTGAGTCTGCTGGTCACGCCGTCCATCGGCTGCTCCGAGGCGACGCACTACGTCGTGAAGCAGGGCAGGGTGTTCGCGGACTGATCCGCGAGGAGCCTGTCCGACGCACGATGCCTGCGTGATGCGGGAAGTTTCCCAGGATCCGGTGGACCGGCCCGTCCGGCCCACCGGGTCCTGTCAGCTGATCCCGCCTCACGTTCTCGTCATAAGGTGCGGGGCATGGGCATCATCGGCGTAGGGATCGACGTGGCGGAGATCGACCGGTTCCGGGCGTCGCTGGAGCGTACGCCCGCCATGGTGGAGCGGCTGTTCCTCGACAGCGAGTTGCGGTTGCCGACGGGGGAGCGCCGCGGTGTGGCCTCGCTCGCGGTGCGGTTCGCGGCGAAGGAGGCGCTCGCCAAGGCGCTGGGCGCTCCGGCGGGCCTGCTGTGGACGGACGCCGAGGTCTACGTCGAGGACAGCGGGCAGCCACGGTTGCGGGTGACCGGCACGGTCGCGGCCAAGGCGGCGGAACTCGGGGTGCAGTCCTGGCATGTGTCGCTCAGTCATGACGCGGGGGTGGCGTCGGCGGTGGTGATCGCGGAGGGGTGACGTGCGGGGCGGGGCCGGTATCGCCCGGGCTCACGCCGCCTGGTCCCACTCCGTGTGGACGTCCTCCTCGGTCCGCGGGTCGTCGTCGCCGTCGGCGGGGCCGCCGGTGGACTTCTCGCGGGCGCGCAGCAGGGCCCAGGCCAGGGCGGACGCGCAGGTGGTGTACCAGGGCAGCGGCCAGATGGTCTGCCACCAGGGAGCGTCGGGGGAGACGATGAAGTCGACGGCGGCTGCGGCCATGCCGACGCCCAGGCTCCAGCACAGCAGGCGTCCTGCGTAGCGGACGGCTCGGGTGAGGGGGCCGACGGGTCTGTCAGGTATGTCCGGATCGGTCATCGCGGGAGAGTCCTCAACGGAATGGGTGGCTGCCGCGGCCCCGACTGCGGCCGCGCGCTCGCCGAACGTCCTAAGTGTGCGTTTCGTGTAGCTCCCTGCCCAGGGGTGTTGTGTGGCGCACGGGGCATCTGAGACATCCCCAGGTCCGGGCATATGTCGGTACGTGGCCTATTACCGCTGGTAAGCGCTTCACTCTTGGGTGCGGAACGATGATGAATATGGCTGGAAGTTATCGGATCAGGCTCATTCGTGAGATTCCGGTGACAGTTTGCGCGGCACCTGCGACCGCTGGGGTCGTGGTTCTGACTGCTCGGTTACGTCTGGGATGCGCGTGACGTGCCGGAGACCTTCGTGATCCGCGGGGTTTCTGCGGCAGACTCGATCACATGCGTACTGCGTACAGCGTGGAGACGGTGAGGGCGGCCGAGCGGGAGTTGATGGCGCGGCTTCCGGACGGGGCGTTGATGCAGCGGGCGGCGGCCGGGCTCGCCGCGGCCTGCGCGGATCTGCTGGGGCGGGTGTACGGCAGCCGGGTGGTGCTCCTGGTCGGCAGTGGCGACAACGGGGGTGACGCGTTGTATGCCGGGGCCCGGCTGGCCCGGCGCGGGGCCGGTGTCACGGCCGTGCTGCTCGCGCCCGAGCGAACCCATGCGGAGGGCCTCGCGGCGCTGCGGCGAGCGGGCGGGACAGTCGCGGGGACCGGTGCGGCCGAGGAGTTGATCGAGCGGGCCGACCTCGTCGTCGACGGCATCGTCGGGATCGGCGGCAAGGGCGGGCTGCGGCCGGACGCCGTGCCGTTGGCCGCCGCCGCCGAGCGGTCCCGGGCCGCCGTCGTCGCCGTCGACCTGCCGAGCGGGGTCGACGTGGACACGGGTCAGGTGATCGGGACAGCCCTGCGGGCCGACCTCACCGTCACCTTCGGGACGCACAAGCCGGGGCTGCTGGTCGATCCGGCCCGGGAGTACGCCGGGTCGGTGCGGCTCGTCGACATCGGACTGGAGCTGCCGGACGAACCCGAGCTGGAGGCCCTTCAGCACGCGGACGTGGCGCGGCTGTTGCCGGTGCCGGGGGCGGAGAGCGACAAGTACCGGCGGGGCGTGGTCGGGATCGCCGCCGGGTCCGCGCGCTACCCGGGCGCGGCGGTGCTCGCCGTCTCCGGGGCGCTGCGCGCCGGCGCCGGGGCCGTACGGTACGTGGGGCCCGCCGGGGACGCGGTGATCGCCCGCTTCCCCGAGACGCTGGTGTCCGACCGGGGGCCGAAGAAGGCGGGGCGCGTGCAGGCGTGGGTCGTGGGGCCGGGCGCGGGGGACGACGCCGCGACGGTGGCGGAGGTGCTGGCGATGGACGTACCGGTGCTGATCGACGCGGACGGGTTGCGGCTGGCGGACGCCGGTGCGGTACGGGCCCGTAGCGCGCCGACGCTGATGACCCCGCACGCCGGGGAGGCGGCCGCGCTGCTCGGGGTGGCCCGGGAGGAGGTCGAGTCGGCGCGGCTCGCCTCGGTGCGGGAGCTGGCGGGGCGGTACGGGGCGACGGTGCTGTTGAAGGGGTCGACGACGTTGGTGGCCGGACCGTCGGGCGGCGCCGTGCGCGTGAACGCCACGGGGACGTCCTGGCTCGCCACGGCGGGGAGCGGGGACGTGTTGTCGGGGCTGACGGGGTCGTTGCTGGCGGCGGGGCTTTCGGCGGTGGACGCGGGGAGTGCGGGGGCGTATCTGCATGGGCTGGCGGGTCGGTTCGCGGCGGGCGGGGCGCCGGTGGGGGCGCATGATGTGGCGGCGGCGGTTCCTCGGGCGTGGCGGGATGTGCGGGACGTGGGGGTAGCGGGGTAGGCGGGTAGGCGTGGTCGGGTGCGGGTGGGGGTGCGCGTCGGGGTTTTCGCCCCCGCCGCCCCTTCCCGTCCCGTCTCTGGGGGCTGCCGCCCCCAGGCCCCCGCTTCGGCCCCTAGGGGCCTCGTCCTCAAACGCCGGACGGGCTGAGTGGGCGGGCTGGGAGTGGGCGGGCTGAACAGGTGACCCCGCCGCGTGGCGCGCCCCGTGTGCACCGCTCTCACGTTTCTCTGATCGGACGCCGCAGCGGCCCCAACTCCCGCCGGAGCTGCCCCCTGCCGGACTCGACACCCGCCACACAGGCCCAGGTGTCCCGAAGGTCTGTCCGACCACTCTGAGACACTGGGGCGCGATGAGTGAGACAGCAGCCCCGTGGAGCGCGCCCCTGCGTGCCCGGGCCGAGATCGACCTGGCCGCCCTGCGGGCCAACGTGCGGACCCTGCGCGCCCATGCGCCGGGCGCGGCCCTGATGGCCGTGGTGAAGTCCGACGCGTACGGCCACGGGGCGGTGCCGTGTGCCCGCGCGGCGGTCGAGGCGGGAGCGAGCTGGCTCGGTACCGCGACGCCCGAGGAGGCCCTCGCGCTGCGAGCCGCGGGGCTGCCCGGCCGCGTCATGTGCTGGCTGTGGACCCCCGGCGGACCATGGCGGGAGGCGATCGAGGCCGACCTCGACGTGTCCGTCAGCGCGATGTGGGCCCTGGAAGAGGTCACCGCGGCGGCCCGGCTGGCCGGCACGCCCGCGCGCGTACAGCTCAAGGCCGACACCGGACTGGGACGGAACGGGTGCCAGCCCGGCGAGGACTGGAACCAACTGGTCGCCGCCGCCCTGCGCGCCGAGCGGGACGGACTGCTGCGGATCACCGGGCTCTGGTCGCACTTCGCCTGCGCCGACGAGCCCGGACATCCCTCCATCGCCGCCCAGCTCAGCCGTTTCCGGGACATGACGGCGTACGCCGAGGGCCAGGGCGTACGGCCCGAGGTGCGGCACATCGCCAACTCGCCCGCCGCACTCACGCTTCCCGAGTCCCACTTCGACCTCGTCCGGACCGGGATCGCGGTCTACGGACTCTCGCCCAGCCCCGAAGTGGGCGGCCCCGCCGACTTCGGGCTGCGTCCGGTGATGACGCTGTCGGCGTCCGTCGCGCTGGTCAAGCGCGTCCCAGGAGGCCATGGCGTCAGTTACGGGTATCACTACCTCACCCCGGGCGAAACGACCCTCGGTCTGGTGCCCGTCGGCTACGCGGACGGCATCCCACGGCACGCCTCCGGGACCGGCCCGGTGCTGGTCGACGGCAAGTGGCGGACGGTGGCCGGGCGGGTCGCCATGGACCAGTTCGTGGTGGACCTGGGCGGCGACGAGCCCGAGGCCGGCACGCAGGCCGTGCTGTTCGGGCCCGGCGACCGCGGCGAGCCCACCGCCGAGGACTGGGCACAGGCCGCGGGCACCATCGGATACGAGATCGTCACCCGGATCGGAACACGCGTTCCCCGCGTCTATGTGAATACGACTACGTGAGTACGACTACATGAATACGTCCATGTGAATGAACGACAACCGGGGTAGGCGCACAGAGCGCGCGAGGACAGCGGGTCCGGCGAAGAGGAGCGGTACGTGAGCGAGAGCAGTGGTGCGGAGGTCGTCGTGGACGCCGCCGCGGCCGTCGCCGCCGCCACGCAGGCGGCCGGAGCCGGAAGCTGGCGCAGGGCGACCGGCTTCGCGGGCGCGGCGATAGGAGTGGTCGCCGCCGGAGCGGCCGCCGGCGTCGCCATCGAGCGGCTCACCGTCGGCCGCGGGATGCGCAGGAAGGCACGGCTCGCGCTGGACTCGACCGGCCCGTACGGCGCACTGCGCGGCACACCCGGCAAGGCGTACGCCGACGACGGCACCGAGCTGTACTACGAGGTCGACGAGGTGGAGCCGGAGGGCGGGTCGGCGCCCCGCAGGCGTCGGCTCTTCGGCCGTAAGGACCCCGCACCCGTCACCGTCGTGTTCAGCCACGGCTACTGCCTCAACCAGGACTCCTGGCACTTCCAGCGCGCGGCGCTCAGGGGCGTCGTGCGGACTTTGCACTGGGACCAGCGCAGCCACGGGCGGTCAGGGCGGGGCGTGGCCCAGGCGGAGGAGGGGGCGCCGGTCACCATCGAGCAGCTCGGCGCCGACCTGAAGACCGTCATCGACGCCGCCGTGCCGGAGGGGCCGATCGTGCTGGTCGGGCACTCCATGGGCGGGATGACGGTGATGGCCCTGGCCGACGCGTACCCCGACCTGGTCCGCGAGCGGGTGGTGGGGGTCGCGTTGGTCGGTACGTCGTCCGGGCGGCTCGGCGAGGTGAACTTCGGGCTGCCGGTGGCCGGCGTGAACGTCGTACGGCGGGTGCTGCCCGGCGTGCTGAAGGCGCTCGGGCAGCAGGCGGCCCTGGTGGAGAAGGGACGGCGGGCCACCGCCGACCTGTTCGCCGGGATCATCAAGCGGTACTCCTTCGCGTCCCGGGACGTCGACCCGGCCATCGTCCGTTTCGCCGAGCGGATGATCGAGGGCACCCCGATCGACGTGGTCGCCGAGTACTACCCGGCGTTCAACGACCACGACAAGACCGAGGCGCTCGCCCAGTTCGCGGGCGTCCCGGTGCTGGTGCTGGCCGGGGTCCAGGACCTCGTCACGCCCAGCGAGCACAGCGAGGCCATCGCCGACCTGCTGCCGGACGCGGAACTGGTCCTCGTACCGGACGCCGGACACCTGGTGATCCTGGAACACCCGGAAGTGGTCACCGACCGCCTCGCCGACCTGCTCACCCGCGCCGGTGCCGTCCCGACAGGGGCTACCGTAAGTGGCTATGGAAGCACCAGCAGCGCCGCACGACCCGGTTGAGACCGAGCTGACCGTCACCTCCCCCGAGCAGATGCGGGAGCTGGGCCGACAGCTCGCCAAACTCCTGCGCGCGGGCGACCTCGTGATGCTCACCGGGGAGCTCGGCGCCGGCAAGACGACACTGACCCGGGGGCTGGGCGAGGGGCTCGGGATCCGGGGCGCCGTGACCTCCCCGACGTTCGTGATCGCCCGCGTGCACCCCTCCCTGGGTGACGGCCCTCCCCTCGTGCACGTCGACGCGTACCGGCTCGGGGGCGGGCTGGACGAGATGGAGGACCTCGACCTGGACGTCTCGCTGCCCGAGTCGGTGATCGTGGTGGAGTGGGGCGAGGGCAAGGTCGAGGAGCTGACCGACGACCGGATGGAGATCCTCATCCACCGGACCGTCGGGACCGCGCCCGCCGAGGGGGCGAACCCCCGGACAGCGGAGACGGACGAGGTGCGCCACGTGACGGTGACCGGGCTCGGGGAGCGTTGGGCGGCCGTGGACCTGAGCGTGCTGTCCGCCTGACGGTCCGCCTGACGTCCTGGGCCGGGTGGCGGTCAGGCGGCCTTACGGGGCTCGGCGGGCCGCTGGACCGTCTGCGGGTCGGGCACACGCGGCGGAGTGGAGACGGCGCTCGCGGCGGCACAGGACGCCAGCAGGTCACGCATGGACACTCCGGCGACCGCGTACGATTGCGGCTGCGCCTTGCTCTCGGTGGCCGACATGGACGCCTCCTGAAGTTCGGGGGCGGGCGCGGTTAGGTACGCCTAACTACGGGCTGGATACCATGTGACCACGTGCGAGACTCCCGGCGCAACATCTTGCCGACGTGTTGTCGGCGCGGGCGGGAGGACATCTGGTGCCGCGACGGGCAACGTTCGCGCCGTCGCGGTACTAGCGGATGACGACGACCCGCTCGCCGAGCGTCGCGAACCGCCACAGCGCGTTCCCGTCCGCGCGGGACTCGCGGATGCCGCCCGTCCTGACGCCCGGACCGGGGGCCGAGGTGGCCTTGCCCACCGCCGCGCTGAAGCCGATGGTCACGCCGTCCACGTCGGTGAAGCGGACGACGTGCTCGATGGGGGTGCCGTCGGTGCCGGTGACCGAGTTGGACCGGGACGTGACCGCGTAGCTGTCCGGCGCCGGGTCGAGGGTGCCCGGGGTGACCCTGAACGTACGCCTGACCTTGTTGTCCTCGTCCACCAGCCACACCCGGTCCTTGCCCAGCGAGTACACGACCCGCTTGCCGTTGCCGGAAGCTGCGGGCAGGTCGGCGGGGTTCGTCGCGGCGCTCTTCGCGACCCCCGTCGAGGACTTTCCGCCCGGGTGCGCGCCGCCGAGGTCGGCGGGGACGGTCGCGGAGGCCTGGTAGGCGAGGAAGCCGACGCCCGCGACGGCGGCCACGGTGAGCCCGGCCACGAATCCGGCGCTGCTGCTTGTCACGCTCGTCCACCTCTGTGTCGTACGCCTTTTCCCGTCGCGAAGGTAGCAGCAGGTGACCGTCCGCCCGGGACGTCCGACACGGCGCCCCAGGAGCCGTAGGCTGTTTGCGTGCTCTTGCTCGCTCTGGATACCGCCACTCCCGCCGTCACCGTCGCGTTGCACGACGGCACGGACGTCATCGCTTCCTCGAGTCAGGTGGACGCGCGCCGGCACGGGGAGCTGCTGCTGCCGGCCGTGGACCGGCTGCTCGCCGAGGCCGGTCTGAAACTCGACGCCGTCACCGGGATCGTCGTCGGCGTCGGTCCCGGCCCCTACACCGGACTGCGCGTCGGCCTGATGACCGCCGACACCTTCGGGCTCGCGCTCGGCGTCCCCGTGCACGGTGTGTGCACGCTGGACGGTCTCGCCTACGCGGCCGACATCGAGAAGGGCCCCTTCGTCGTGGCGACCGACGCCCGGCGCAAGGAGGTCTACTGGGCGACGTACGCGGACTCCCGTACGCGCCTGACCGACCCTGCCGTGGACCGGCCCGCCGACATCGCCGACCGGGTCGCGGGGCTGCCGGCCGTCGGCGCGGGCGCGCTGCTGTACCCGGACACCTTCCCCGGCGCCCACGAGCCCGAGCACGTCTCCGCCGCCGCCCTCGCCGCCCTCGCGGCCGAGAGGCTCGGCGCGGGCGAGGAACTCCCCGCGCCCCGGCCGCTGTACCTGCGCAGGCCCGACGCGCAGGTCCCCAAGAACTACAAGGTGGTCACCCCCAAGTGACCGAATCGACCGTGACCTCGGCACTGCGCGAGATGCGCTGGTGGGACATCGACCCCGTGCTGGAACTGGAGCGGGACCTCTTCCCCGAGGACGCCTGGTCGCGCGGGATGTTCTGGTCCGAACTGGCCCACGCCCGGGGCGCCGAGGCGAACCGGCGGTACGTCGTCGCCGAGACCCCCGACGGCCGGATCGTCGGGTACGCGGGACTGGCCTGCACCGGGGAGCTGGCCGACGTACAGACGATCGCCGTCGCCCGCGACTGCCAGGGAACCGGTCTGGGCCGCCTGCTGCTGACCGAACTGCTGCGGGCCGCCACCGCCTTCGAGTGCGCCGAAGTGATGCTGGAGTGCCGGGTGGACAACATCCGCGCCCAGAAGCTGTACGAGCGCTTCGGCTTCGAGGCCATCGGCTTCCGGCGCGGCTACTACCAGCCGGGCAACGTGGACGCCCTGGTGATGCGTCTGACCACAGCATCCGACAGCGGCTCCGCCGCTGGACCAACCTCTGTACAAGGAACCGAGACCCATGGCTGACGAACCGCTCGTCCTCGGCATCGAGACCTCCTGTGACGAGACCGGCGTCGGCGTCGTCCGTGGCACCACCCTGCTGGCCGACGCCATCGCGTCCAGCGTCGACGAGCACGCCCGCTTCGGCGGGGTGGTGCCGGAGGTCGCCAGCCGGGCGCACCTGGAGGCGATGGTGCCGACCATCGACCGCGCGCTGAAGGAAGCGGGGGTGAGCGCGAAGGACCTCGACGGCATCGCCGTGACCGCCGGTCCGGGGCTCGCCGGGGCACTGCTGGTCGGTGTCTCCGCGGCGAAGGCGTACGCCTACGCGCTCGGCAAGCCCCTCTACGGCGTCAACCACCTCGCCTCGCACATCTGCGTGGACCAGCTGGAGCACGGGGCGCTGCCCGAGCCCACCATGGCGCTGCTGGTGTCCGGCGGCCACTCGTCACTGCTTCTGTCGTCCGACATCACCTCCGACGTACGGCCGATGGGCGCGACCATCGACGACGCGGCCGGCGAGGCCTTCGACAAGATCGCCAGGGTGCTGAACCTGGGCTTCCCCGGCGGTCCGGTCATCGACCGGTACGCCAAGGAGGGCGACCCCTCGGCCATCGCGTTCCCGCGTGGGCTGACCGGGCCGCGCGATCCGGCGTACGACTTCTCCTTCTCGGGTCTGAAGACGGCCGTGGCCCGGTGGATCGAGGCCAAGCGGGCGGCGGGGGAGGAGGTGCCGGTACGGGACGTGGCGGCCTCCTTCCAGGAGGCGGTCGTGGACGTGCTGACCCGCAAGGCCGTGCGGGCCTGCAAGGACGAGGGCGTCGACCACCTGATGATCGGCGGCGGGGTGGCCGCCAACTCCCGGCTGCGGGTGCTGGCCCAGGAGCGCTGCGAGGCCGCCGGGATCCGGCTGCGGGTGCCCCGGCCCAAGCTGTGCACGGACAACGGGGCGATGGTGGCGGCGCTGGGCGCGGAGATGGTGGCCCGTAACCGGGCCGCGTCCAGCTGGGACCTCTCGGCGGACTCCTCGCTGCCGGTGACGGACCCGCATGTCCCCGGCCACGACCATGTCCACGAGGTCAGCAAGGAGAACCTGTACTCGTGACGGTCGCGTTGATGTGGGAGGCGCGGGCGGTCGACGGACGGGGCGAGCAGCTGCTGGCCTGGGCACGGGCGCAGACCCTCACGCGGCAGCCGCTGCGCCGGGAGACCCTCCGGGCACCGGGGGACCGGGTGCTGGTCATCACCTGGTGGGACGAGGCGTACGACGCCGAGTTGCCCGAACTGCCGGAGCCGGACGAGGAGTTGGTCAGCCGTCCGGTGCACCGGTGGCGGTTCGAGTCGGTGGCGTCGGACTGACCCGGGCGTGGGCGAACCTCCACGGTTCGCCCCCCCCGGACCATCTCATCCCCCGTGTTTCCGATGCCCCGGTGCCGGGTCACCCCACGAGCGACACCTCCGTCTCGCAGCGCAGCCGACGGTCGGGCCCCAACTCCCGTACGGGACCTGTGAGGTCAAGTCGGGCTGTGTGCCGTACGTCCGCGCTGGACACGCCCAACCGCAGTTCGAGCGCGCCCGGTTCGACCACTCTTCGACCCGAACGGTCGGTGAAGGCCGAATGGTCCCCGTGGAAGCGGAAGGTGACCCGGGCCGACCCGCCCGGTTCGAGGGACAGCCGCTGGTAGCCGATCAGCCGTACGTCCGGACGCGTGACGCCGGCCACCGGGTCGTGCAAGTACAGCTGGACGACCTCCGCCCCCGCCCGGTCGCCCGCGTTGCGGACCGTCAGCGCGAGGTCGTACGACCCGTCCGTGCCGATCCGCGCCGGTTCCGCGGACCCCGTGAAGTCCTCCCACACGAACTCCGTGTAGGAGCGGCCGTGTCCGAAGGGGTACAGCGGGGTCGGGTCCAGGTTGCTGACCTCGGCGCGCAGGCCCAGCGGGGGCTGGAGGTAGGTCCAGGGCTGACCGCCGGGGACCTGCGGGACGCTCACCGGGAGGCGTCCGGACGGGTTCACGCGGCCCGAGAGCACGCCCGCGACCGCGGGGCCGCCCTCCTCCCCCGGGAAGAACGCCTGGACGACCGCGGCGAGCCGGCCGTGCCAGCGGCCGAGCGCGTAGGGACGGCCGGTCAGCAGCACCAGCACCACCGGGACGCCGGTCGCCACCAGGGTGTCCAGCAACTCGGCCTGGACGCCGGGCAGTCGCAGGTCCGTCGCGTCGCAGCCCTCGCCGGAGGTGCCCCGGCCGAACAGGCCCGCCCGGTCACCGAGCACCGCCACGCACAGGTCCGCCTCGGCGGTCCGCGCCAGCGCCTCCTCGAACCCCGTGGTGTCCGGGTCGGACACCTCGCAGCCCTGGGCGAACGTGACCTTCGCGTCCGGGAGTTCGGCGCGCAGTGACTCCAGCACGGTGGGGATCTCGATGCCCATCGGTACGTCGGGGTGCTCCGTGAGGACGTGCGACGGGAAGGAGTAGCAGCCGAGCATGGCGAGGGCGTCCGCCGCGCGCGGCCCGACCACCGCGATCCGGGTGTCCGGAGCCAGGGGGAGCAGGCCGTCCGGGTTGTCCAGCAGGACCACGGACTCCTCGGCCAGGCGGCGGGCCAGGGCGCGGTTGGCCGCCGAGTCCAGGTTGATCCGGCCGGCCGGTTCGGGCCGCCAGTCCTCGTCCAGGAGACCCAGTTCGCACTTCTGGAGCAGGACGCGGTGGGCGGCCCGGTCGATCAGGTCCTGCGGGACCTCGCCGGCCCGGACCGCGTTCAGCAGCGGATCGCCGTAGCACTTCAGACTGGGGAGCTCGACGTCGATGCCCGCGGTGAGCGCCGCGTGTGCGGCCTGCGCCTCGGTGCCCGCCACCCGGTGCAGGGTCTGCAGGAAGCCGATGCCGAAGTAGTCGGAGACCACCGTGCCGGTGAACCCCCAGCGTTCCCGCAGGAGTTCGGTCAGCAGGCCCGGGTCCGCCGACGCCGGGACACCGTCCGTGTCGGTGTACGCGGCCATCACCGAACGGGCGCCGCCCTCCCGCAGGGCCAGCTCGAACGGCGGGAGCGTCACGTCCGCGAACTCGCGGATCCCGGCCCGCACGGGGGCCTGGTTGCGGGCGCCGGACGAGGCGGCGTACCCGGCGAAGTGCTTGAGGGTGGCGACGATCCCGGCCGATTCGAGACCCCGGACGTAGGCGGTGCCGACCGTGCCGACCAGGTACGGGTCCTCGCCGATGGTCTCCTCGACCCGGCCCCAACGGGGATCCCGTACGACGTCCAGGACCGGCGCGAGGCCCTGGTGGACGCCGACCGAGCGCAGGTCGTCGCCGATGCGGCGGCCGAGCTCCTCGACCAGCTCGGGGTGGAAGGTCGCGCCCCAGGCCAGCGGCACCGGGTAGGCCGTGGCCTGCCAGGCGGTGAAGCCCGCCAGGCACTCCTCGTGGGCGAGCGCGGGGATGCCGAAGCGGCCGGCCTCGACGATACGGCGCTGGGCGCGGGCCAGTGCCCGCGCGCCCAGCGCCGGGTCCACGGGCGCGGTGCCGAAGGGGCGAGTGAGCTGACCCAGACCGTGGGTGATCAGCTCGTCCCACTCGTAGGCGGAGGAGCCGGCGGTCATTTCGCGTTGGAGGGGGGCGACCCCGTCGCCGTCCGTGTCGGCGCCCACCCAGACGCCGTACAGCTGGGCGGTCTTCTCCTGAAGGGTCATCCGGGAGAGGAGGTCGTCGACGCGGGCGGCGGCGGGCAGGGCGGGGTCACGCCAGGGGGCGGTGGTCATGAAACTCCTGTCGGGGTGGAGGGCCCTCTCAGCGAATGTTTCGATGTACAAGTCGAATGTTTTGGGAACCTAGGGCGGTGAGAAGGGTTCGTCAAGAGGTCGCGCAGGGATACGATCGCCGCCATGAAACCCCCGGAGCCCGCTGAAACCCGGGCGACAGCCCCGACAACCGGACGGTCCCCGCAGACCGCGACGCTCGCCGAGATCGCCCGAGAGGCCGGCGTTTCGGCGCCGACAGTTTCGAAGGTCCTCAACGGCCGCGCCGATGTGGCCCCGGCCACCCGCAGCCGGGTGGAGGGGCTGCTGCGCGCCCACGGCTACCGGCGCCGCCGTGCCGAGGCGAGCCGTTCGCCCCTGATCGACCTGGTCTTCCACGAGCTGGAGAGCGCCTGGGCGATGGAGGTCATCCGGGGCGTGGAGAACGTGGCCCGGGAGGCCGGGCTGAGCGTGGTGCTGAGCGAGAGCGCCGGACGGCTCACCCCCGGACGGACCTGGGCCGACCAGGTCGCCGCCCGCCGCCCGCACGGCGTGATCCTGGTGCTGAGCGGCCTCGACGAGTCCCAGCGCGCTCTGCTCAACAGCCGGTCCATCCCGTTCGTCGTGATGGACCCGGCCGGTGACCCGGGCGCCGACGTGCCCTCGATCGGCGCCACCAACTGGCAGGGCGGGCTCGCCGCCACCCGGCATCTGGTCGAACTCGGGCACACCCGCGTCGGCGCGATCAGCGGGCCGTCCCGGATGATGTGCAGCCGCGCCCGGATCGACGGCTACCGGGCGGCTCTGGAGACCGCCGGGCTGCCGGTGGACCCGGAGCTGATCGCGGCCGGCGACTTCCACCACGAGGCCGGCTACCGGCGGGGACTGGAACTGCTGCGCCGCCCGGACCGGCCGACCGCCGTCTTCGCCGGCAACGACCTCCAGGCGCTCGGGCTGTACGAGGCCGCGCGCGAACTGGGGCTCAGGATCCCGGAGGACCTCAGCGTGGTCGGCTTCGACGACCTGCCGGTGGCGCCCTGGGTGGGGCCCCCGCTGACGACCGTACGGCAGCCGCTGACCGAGATGGCGGAGGCGGCCGCGAAGCTGGTCCTGGAGCTCGGGCGGGCGCAGGGTGCTCCCGCCGCGACCCGGGTGGAGCTGGCGACGAGCCTGGTGGTGCGGGCCAGCACGGGGCCGCCCGCGGGGGTGTAGCGGGACCACTCCGAAGCCAGTCGGTTGCCCGACCGAAAGTTTCGGAAGTCCAGACGGGGTCCATGGTGAGAAGTGTGAGATTTTCCGAAGAAAACCGCCGAGTGCCGCCGTTCCTAACAACCCCCTAATAATTCGGACGTACGTTCTTCCCCGTGACGGGAGACGACGCGAACGACGGGGCCGGGGACGCGGGCAGACCAAGAGGCCGGCGGTCGACAGCGCTCAGGGCCGCCGGTCTCACCCTGACGGGAGCGCTGGTGCTGGGCATCGCGGCGGCCGGCTGGGCGTACTGGCATCTCAACAGCAACATCAAGAGCGTCGACATCAACAGCGCGCTCGGCGCGGACCGTCCGCCCAGGGCGGTGACGGCACCGCCCGGGGCCACCGCCTCCCCGCTGCCCACCGGATCCCTGAACATCCTGGTCCTGGGATCGGACTCGCGCAGCGGCAAGGAGAACCAGGCGCTCGGCGGCGGGAACAGCGAGGGCGCCCGGTCCGACACGGCGATGGTCGTGCACCTGGACGCGGGCCGGACGAAGGCCACCGTGGTCAGCATCCCGCGCGACACGCTCGTCACCCGGCCCTCCTGTCCGTTGCCGTCGGGCGGGTCGACGGCGGTGGCGTACAACGCGATGTTCAACAGCGCGTACTCGGTGGGCGGCCCGGCGTGCGCGGTGAAGACGGTCGAATCCCTCACCGACGTCCGCATGGACCACTACATCGAGATCGACTTCTCGGGTTTCACGAAGCTGGTGAACGCCCTCGGCGGCGTCACGGTCACCACGGACGAGGACATCGCGGACGACGACAGCCATCTGACCCTGAAGGCGGGCACCCACCACCTCGACGGCAAGCAGGCCCTCGCCCTCGCCCGCACCCGGCACGGCATCGGGGACGGCAGCGACCTCGGCCGCATAGGTCTCCAGCAGAAGCTGGTGAAGTCCCTGCTGGAGCAGATCGCCGCGACCGACCTGCTCACCGACCCAACGGAGCTGTACCAGGTCGCCGACTCGGTCACCGCCAGCCTCACCACCGACACCGGTCTGGACTCGCTGACCGAGCTGATCAGCCTCGGCCAGAGCCTGAAGGGCCTGTCCGCCGGCCAGGTGCGGACGGTGACCATGCCGGTCGTGCCCGCACCCTCGGACCCCAACCGGGTGGTCGCCGAGCAGCCGGAGGCGAGCGACCTGTGGAAGTCGCTGCGGTGACCGGAAAAAAATCCCCGGAGAATTTCCGCGCCCGTGTCGATCCCGGCGTCTTCCGATCGACGCAGGGGTGAGAGGCCGGGAACGACCCGGCCCGTACGGCACGAGGAGTCACCATGCCGCGCTACCTGTCGCTGGTACAGATCGACGAGAAGACCGCGCCCGCCGAGGGCCCCAGCCCCGAGCTGATGCAGCGGATGGGCGAGCTGATCGAGGAGGTCACCAAGGCCGGCGTGATGCTGGACACCCAGGGGCTGGCGCCGTCCGCGCAGGGCACCCGGGTGCGCTGGGAGGGCGGACAGCTGTCCGTCACGGACGGGCCGTTCACCGAGACCAAGGAGGTCGTGGGCGGCTACGCGATCATGCAGTGCAAGGACAAGGCCGAGGCCATCGAGTGGACCAAGCGGTTCCTGAAGGTGCACGAGGAACACTGGACGGTGACCTGCGAGGTGCGGGAGATCGCGGAGGGCTGAGGGGGCCTTTCACTAGGCCCGCCCGGGCCCGGCGGCTTGGCCGGGCGGGCGTGCGGGTGTCGAATGGAGGGCTGTGACCACACAGCCCTCCGCCGACGCGCGCGGCACCATCGAGACCGTCTTCCGCATGGAGTCCCCGCGCATCATCGCCGGCGTCGCCCGTATCGTCCGGGACATCGGCATCGCCGAGGAGATCGCCCAGGACGCGCTGGTCGCGGCCCTGGAGCAGTGGCCGCGGGAGGGCGTCCCCGACAACCCGGGCGCCTGGCTGACGGTCACCGCACGACGCCGGGCCGTCGACCTGATCCGCCGCCGGGAGAACTACGCCCGCAAGCTGGCCGAGATCGGCCGGGACCTGTCGGACGTGGCACCGCCCCAGGAGCCCGCCGACCCCGACGACATCGACGACGATCTGCTCCGGCTGGTCTTCACCGCCTGCCACCCGGTGCTGTCCGCCGAGGCCCGCACCGCCCTCACCCTGCGGCTGCTCGGCGGCCTGACCACGCCCGAGATCGCCCGCGCGTTCCTGGTCCCGGAGGCCACGGTCGCGCAACGCATCGTCCGGGCCAAGCGCACCCTGGCCACCAAGAACGTCGCCTTCGAGGTTCCGTACGGCCCCGACCGGGAGGCCCGCCTCGGCTCCGTGCTCGACGTCATCTACCTGATCTACAACGAGGGGTACGCGGCCACCGCCGGAGACGACTGGCTGCGTCCGGGCCTGTGCGAGGACGCCCTGCGGCTGGCCCGCGTGCTGTCCGGCCTGATGCCGAAGGAGCCCGAGGTCCACGGTCTGACCGCGCTGCTGGAGTTCCAGACGTCCCGCGCGGCCGCCCGCACCGGCCCGTCCGGTGAGCCGGTGCTCCTCAGGGACCAGAACCGCAGCCGCTGGAACCGTATGCTCATCGCCCGCGGCATCACCGCCCTCGGCCGCGCCGACACCCATGCCACCGGCGCCCCGGGCCCCTACGCCCTCCAAGCCACCATCGCCGCCTGCCACGCGATCGCGGGCTCCTACGAGGAGACCGACTGGCCCAGGATCGCCACCCTGTACGGCCTGCTCGCCGCCCGCGCCCCCTCCCCGGTCGTCGAACTCAACCGCGCGGTCGCCGTGTCGATGGCGGACGGACCGGGCCCGGCCCTGGAGATCGTCGACACGCTCGCCGCCGAACCCGCGCTGCGCGACTACCACTTGCTCCCGAGCGTGCGCGGGGATCTGCTGCTGCGGCTGGGCCGCCGCGAGGAGGCGCGGGCGGCGTTCGAACGGGCGGCGGAACTGACCCACAACGAACGGGAACGGGAGTTGCTGCTGCGGAGGGCGGCCGAGGCGTCCTGAGCCCTTCTCAGACGGGATGCCCGAGGAGCATCGTGGGAGCTCCCGCGACCCGGGTCAGGAACACCGTCGCCGAGTTCGGCCCGTGCTGCTTGGGGAGGGCCTTCCTGCGCAGTTCCTCCGGCTCGACCGCCGACCCCCGCTTCTTCACGGTCAGCACGCCGACCTCGCGTTGCCGCAGCAGGGCCTTCAACTTCTTCACGCCGAACGGGAGTTGATCGGTGATCTCATAAGCGGACGCGTACGGGGTGGGGCGCCGCTCGTCGGCCGTGACGTAGGCGATCGTCGGGTCGATCAGCCCGCCTCCCAGGTCCTCGGCGACCTCGGCGACCAGGTGGGCGCGGATGACGGCGCCGTCGGGCTCGTACAGGTACCGGCCGACCGGGCGGACCTCGGGGTCGGGCAGACCGCGGGAGAGCAGGGTGCGGGGCCCCGGCAGCAGCGTGGCCCGGACGGCGCCCGGCTCGGCGCCGAACCACAGCACGGCCTCCTTCACGTCTCCGCCGTCCGAGACCCACTCGGCCTCCGCCGCGGCGGGGACGGCCTCGTGCGGGATGCCCGGGGCCACCTTCAGGCCCGCGTACGGAGCCTTCAGCGCGGCCCGCACGGCCCACGACAGGGGCGGCGAGTACGCCTCCGGGTCGAAGATCCGGCCGCGCTTGGAGGAACGCCGGGCCGGGTCGACGAACACCGCCTCGTACCCCGCCGTGTCGACCTCCGTCACGTCCGCCTCGCGCACCTCGATCAGGTCGGCGAGGCCGAGCGCGTCGGCGTTCGCGCGGGCCACGGCACAGGTCAGGGGGTCCCGGTCGACGGCCAGGACGCGGATCCCGGCCCGCGCGAAGGCGATGGCGTCCCCACCGATCCCGCAGCACAGGTCGGCGACGGACCGCACCCCCCGCGCCCGGAAACACCCGGCCCGGTACGCCGCCACGCTCGCCCGGGTCGACTGCTCGACCCCGTTCGGGGTGAAGAACATCCGCCCGGCGTCCTCGGCCCCGAACTTCGCCGCCGCCCGCTGCCGCAACCGGGCCTGCCCGAGCGCCGCCGACACCAGCGCGGCGGGATGGTCGCGGCGCAGCCGGGTGGCGACGGCGAGTTCGTCGGCGGGGGCGGTGTCGCGTACTTCGTCGAGGAGGGCGCGGCCCTCGGGGGCGAGGAGGGGAGCGAGGTCGTTCACCCGTTCATTGTGAGCCAGTCGGTGGACGGTCCGCCCCCGGCGGCGACGTCACCCCGGGTTCACGGCGGTGGCCTGCGAGGATCCGGCACCATGCCAAGGGGTCGTACACACCAGCCACACCCTCCACCAGCCCTGCCTGCCTGGGCTGTCGTACGCCCGCCGGACGTGTGAGATCCGCGGCATGCGGGACGTGACGGAGGAGCGGTACGGCGAGGGGCACGCCGTGAGCCGGCCCGAGGGCCGGCGGTGAGGCGGTGGGCGCCGACGGCCGGAGTCCTGGCGCTGTGTCTGCTCGCCGGCTGCGCCCAGTCCGTCGACCCCATCGAACGGCTCGGGAAGAAGGCGGCCCAGCGGGTCGGCCCGCACGGCTCCGCTTCGGCGGGGCGGCCCGCGTACCGCCGCTGGGGACTGGCGGGCCCCCTGCCGTCCGCCCCACGGCCACCCGCCCGGCCCGCCGCCCCGCACGCCGCGGGCCCGGGCCTCGCACCCGTGGTGGACCGCGTCCGCACGACCGACCGGGTCGTCTTCCTGACCTACGACGACGGCGCCGAGCGGGACCCGCGCTTCATCGACCTGGTCCGCGAACTGCGGCTGCCGGTCAGCATGTTCCTCACGGACAGCGTCGTCGGACCGGGGTACGGCCACTTCGCGCGCCTGAAGGCGGTCGGCGCGAGCATCCAGAACCACACCCTCGACCACGCCGCCCTGCGCGGTCTGCCCTACGCCGGCCAGCGCGCCGAGATCTGCGGCCAGCAGGACAAACTCAGGTCCCGCTTCGGCGTCCGCCCGCACCTGTTCCGCCCGCCCTACGGCACGTACGACACGACGACCCTGCGCGCGGCCACCGACTGCGCGGTCACGGCGGTCGTCCTGTGGCGGGCGTCCATGGACGGCGAGCGGCTGACCTTCGCGAAGGGCGAGAGCCGGTTGCGCCCGGGGGACATCGTGTCGGTGGCCTCGGGTGAGTCCGCGGCCCGGTCGCCGAGGGAGCGCACGGTACGGCTGCTGCGGGAGATCCAGGGGGCGGGTCTGACGGTGGGGCGGCTGGAGGACTACCTGTAAGGGAGCAGGGGAGTCCGGGCGGCGTCTGCTCCGTTCGCGGGCCCGCTGGAAGATGAACGCCGGACGAAATCCGCGCCGCGCGCCGACCGGATTGGCACTCCGCTTGACCGAGTGCTAATCGCGGTCATAGTCTCGGACCTGGCACTCCCCCCTGGAGAGTGCCAACTAGCGACGGGCAGGTCCGGCACCCGCGACGACGGATCCACCTGGTCGCCACCTCAGACAGTTAACCCCGTGAGATCTCCGAAGGGGGAGGTCGGATCGTGACGACCACCAGCTCCAAGGTTGCCATCAAGCCGCTCGAGGACCGCATTGTGGTCCAGCCGCTCGACGCTGAGCAGACCACCGCCTCTGGCCTGGTCATTCCGGACACCGCCAAGGAGAAGCCCCAGGAGGGCGTCGTCCTGGCCGTCGGTCCGGGCCGCTTCGAGAACGGCGAGCGTCTTCCGCTCGACGTCAAGACCGGCGACATCGTGCTGTACAGCAAGTACGGCGGCACCGAGGTGAAGTACAACGGCGAGGAGTACCTCGTCCTCTCGGCTCGCGACGTGCTCGCGATCATCGAGAAGTAGTTCACCTCGCTTCGCCTCACCGCGAAGCACCTTGCATTGAGCTGCGCCCCTGGCCCCCCGCGATCACTAATGAGCCGGGCGCCGGGGGCGCGGCTAATTTCACCTAGATTTCCGAGAGGGCTCACGCTCCCATGGCGAAGATCCTGAAGTTCGACGAGGACGCCCGTCGCGCCCTCGAGCGCGGCGTCAACAAGCTCGCTGACACGGTCAAGGTGACGATCGGCCCCAAGGGCCGCAACGTCGTCATCGACAAGAAGTTCGGCGCTCCCACCATCACCAACGACGGCGTCACCATCGCCCGTGAGGTCGAGGTCGAGGACCCGTACGAGAACCTCGGCGCCCAGCTGGTGAAGGAGGTGGCGACCAAGACCAACGACATCGCGGGTGACGGCACCACCACCGCCACCGTGCTCGCCCAGGCGCTGGTGCGCGAGGGCCTGAAGAACGTCGCCGCGGGTGCTTCCCCGGCCGCCCTGAAGAAGGGCATCGACGCCGCGGTCAAGGCCGTGTCCGAGGAGCTCCTCGCGACCGCCCGCCCGATCGACGAGAAGTCCGACATCGCCGCCGTCGCCGGTCTGTCCGCCCAGGACAACCAGGTCGGCGAGCTCATCGCCGAGGCGATGGACAAGGTCGGCAAGGACGGCGTCATCACCGTCGAGGAGTCCAACACCTTCGGTCTGGAGCTGGACTTCACCGAGGGCATGGCCTTCGACAAGGGCTACCTGTCGCCGTACTTCGTCACGGACCAGGAGCGCATGGAGGCCGTCCTCGACGACCCGTACATCCTGATCACCCAGGGCAAGATCTCCTCGATCCAGGACCTGCTGCCGCTGCTGGAGAAGGTCATCCAGACCAACTCCTCCAAGCCGCTGCTGATCATCGCCGAGGACGTCGAGGGCGAGGCGCTCTCCACCCTGGTCGTGAACAAGATCCGCGGCACCTTCAACGCGGTCGCGGTCAAGGCTCCCGGCTTCGGTGACCGCCGCAAGGCCATGCTCCAGGACATCTCGATCCTGACCGGCGCCACGGTCGTCGCCGAGGAGGTCGGCCTCAAGCTCGACCAGGTCGGCCTGGACGTGCTGGGCTCCGCCCGCCGTGTCACGATCACCAAGGACGACACCACGATCGTCGACGGCGCCGGCAACTCCGACGACGTCCAGGGCCGCGTCGCCCAGATCAAGTCCGAGATCGAGAACACCGACTCCGACTGGGACCGCGAGAAGCTCCAGGAGCGCCTCGCGAAGCTGGCCGGCGGCGTGTGCGTGATCAAGGTCGGCGCCGCCACCGAGGTGGAGCTGAAGGAGAAGAAGCACCGTCTGGAGGACGCCATCTCCGCGACCCGCGCCGCGGTCGAGGAGGGCATCGTCTCCGGTGGTGGCTCCGCGCTGGTCCACGCCGTCAAGGTCCTCGAGGGCAACCTCGGCAAGACCGGCGACGAGGCCACCGGTGTCGCGGTCGTCCGCAAGGCCGCCGTCGAGCCGCTGCGCTGGATCGCCGAGAACGCCGGCCTGGAGGGCTACGTCATCACGGCCAAGGTCGCCGAGCTCGACAAGGGCCAGGGCTTCAACGCCGCCACCGGTGAGTACGGCGACCTGGTCAAGGCCGGCGTCATCGACCCGGTGAAGGTCACCCGCTCCGCCCTGGAGAACGCCGCCTCCATCGCCTCCCTGCTCCTGACGACCGAGACCCTGGTCGTCGAGAAGAAGGAAGAGGAAGAGCCGGCCGCCGCGGGCCACGGCCACGGCCACGCCCACTGAGGCACCCCGCTCGCAGAGGGCCCCGTTCCGCACCCAGGTGCGGAACGGGGCCCTTCCCCTTCGCGGGTCATTCGCCCGGCCGAGGCGGCCGACTACTTCTCCAACGCGTCCAGCGCACCCAGCTGCTGCATCAGGCCCAGCTGGTCGTGTTGCCACCAGGTCTCCGCGATCTTCCCGTCGGGGGAGAACCGGAACATGGTCGTCCCCGTCATGGTGACCCGCTTCCCGGTGGCGGGAATCCCCAGGAAGTCCGCCTTGTGGGTGGCGTTCCAGGTCCACCGCGCGCAGGCCCTGTCACCCTGGGTGATGAGGTCGTCGACCGTGAACGTGAAGTCGAAGGCGGCCCGCCACATCCGGAACTCGGCACGGGCGGAGTCCAGCCCGATCGTGTCCTGCGGGTGGATCGGATCGCGGCTGTGGATGTCCTCGTCGAGCAGGTCGTTCATCGGCGGCAGATCGCCCGCGGTCGACAGCGTCTCGAAGAACCGCCGTACGTTCGCCGCGTGCAACTGCTCGTCCCGCACGACCTCCAGGTCGGTGAACGTCGGCGTCTCCTCGCACAGGGCGACCATGTCCTGGAAGATCCGGTCGGTCTCCGGCAGCGCGGAGTTGCGCATCGCCTCCTCGTACGAGGGGAACTCCACGATCTCGATGAGGTGCGACGCGTCGGAGCGGTCCTTGGCGACCACCGCGTGCGTCGCGGTCCGCTTTCCCTTGGTCTGCTCGACCCACGTGTCCATCAGCCGGTTCATCTCGTCGAACCGGTCGGTCCTGCAGTCGATGAGCTGTACGAACGTCATGACGCCGCCTCCGGCCCCCCTGGACCCGGTTTCCGTCCCGACCATTCTCCCACCGGAGGGGCGACGCCACCTGCTCACCTACTGGGGCCCGTACTTGCGCCCCGTCTTCGAGCTGATCCCGCCCAGCAGCGACCGCGGAGTGACCTTCACCAACCCCATCAGCGCCTTGTACCGCGGATCCGGGATCGACAACGACTTGCCGCGCGCCAGATCCGCCAGCGCGGCCGCCACCAGCTTGTCCGCGTCCAGCCACATCCAGCCGGGGATGTTGTCCGTCCCCATCCCGGCCCGCTGATGGAACTCGGTGCGCACGAACCCGGGGCACAGCGCCATCAGCCGTACCCCGGTGCCCGCCAGGTCCTTCGCCACGCCCTGGGTGAACTGCACGACCCACGCCTTGGACGCGCCGTACGTCCCGCGCGGCATGAACGCCGCCACCGAGGCGACGTTGACCACACCCCCGCGCCCCCGCTCCCGCATCGCCTCGGTCGCCGCCGACGTCAGCCGCAGCACCGCCTCGCAGTGCACCTTGAGCATGGCCAGCTCGTCCGCCATGGGTACGTCGAGGTAGCGGCCCTTGTTGCCGAAGCCCGCGTTGTTGATCAGCAGGTCGACGGGGTTCTTGCGGTCGCCGAGCCGGTCGGCCACCGCCTCGATGCCGTCGTCCGTCGCGAGGTCGGCGGTGAGGACTCCCGCCTCGATGCCGTGCCGGTCGTGCAGTTCGGTCGCCTGTTCCCGCAGCCGCTTGGTGTCGCGGGCGACCAGGACGAGGTTGTGCCCGTCCGAAGCCAGCCGCCGTGCGAACGCGGCACCGATGCCCGCGGTCGATCCCGTGATGAGAGCCGTTGTCATGACGCAAGGTTAGTGACCCGGGCCGTGCGGCTCGCCCCCGCACAGGGCCTTTGGACGCCTGCGGACCAGGCCGACTGCGTTCTCGTGCGTGACCGTCCCGACTGCCGTCTGCCGGAAATAACTGAGCGCCCGTCAGGGACCTTGAGCGTCCGCGTACTTGGCGGCCTCCGCCAGCACCTCAGGGTGCAGCGCCCGGCCCGCGGGCAGCAGCCGCGGCAGCAGCTCCCGCTCGGTGGTGACCGCGCGGAACTGCAGGGCGACCGTCACGTCGTGCTCCGGCCGGTGCACGATCTCGATCGGATCGCCGGCCTTGATCTCCCCGGGCTGGATCACCCGCAGATACGCGCCCGGCGCGCCCTTGCGCGTGAACCGCTTCACCCAGCCCCGCTCACCCAGGTGCCCCTGGAAGGTTCCGCAGGGTATCCGCCCGCAGGTCACCTCCAGCACCACCTCCGAGCCGATGCGCCAGCGCTCGCCGATCAACGCGCCGGACACGTCGAGGCCCTCGGTGGTGAGGTTCTCGCCGAACGAACCGTGCGGCAGCGTCCGCCCCAGATCCCGCTCCCAGCCGTCGAGGTCCTCGCGCGCCATCGCGTACACCGCCTGGTCGTCGCCGCCGTGATGCGCTCGCTTGCACACCGCGTCCCCGGCCAGCCCGCTGCCGCCGACGCCCTTGGGGCCGGGCGCAGCCACCCGCACGCTCCCCTGGACCGGCCGCTTGTCGATGCCGGTCACACCCTCGGGGTCATCTGTGTACGACACGGCCTTCGGACGGCCAGAATTCACAGACAGAAGCTTCATGACGGCACGGTAAGGGGCGGCCGACAAAAGCGTCGACGCATTATTCGGCATCTGCCCCAAGGCCCGCTTATGCTCGATACCGTGATCGAGGCCCGTCATCTCCGTGTGCTGCGCGCCGTCGCCACCACCGGTTCCTTCTCGGCGGCGGGGCGCGAACTGGGCTGTACCCAGCCCGCCGTCAGTCAGCAGATGAAGGCCCTGGAGGCCTCGGTGGGCACGCCCCTGCTGATCCGCAGCGGACGTGAGATGCGGCTGACCCAGGCCGGCGAGGCCCTGGTGAGGCACGCCGCCGGGATCCTCTCCGGGCTCACCGCGGCCGAGGAGGAGGTCGCCGCGATCGCCGGGCTGCGGGCCGGGCGGGTCCGGCTGGTCTCCTTCCCCAGCGGCAGCTCCACCCTCGTCCCGACGGCCCTGGCCGCCCTGCGCGCCGAACACCCCGGCACCCGCGTCTCGTTGGAGGAGGCCGAGCCGCCCCGGTCCGTCGAGCTCCTGCGCGAGGGCGACTGCGACGTGGCCCTCGCCTTCCGCTACGAGCGGGCCGCCGGCGCGGAGGAGTGGCACGACCTGGTCGTACGGCCCCTGCTCACCGACCGGCTCGTCGCCCTCGTCCCGGAACGGCACCGGCTCGCTCGCGTCGGCACCTCGGGTTCCGTCGCGATCGGAGAGCTGGCCGAGGAGCCGTGGATCGCGGGCTGCCCGCGCTGTCGCGGTCAACTGGTCGAGGTGTGCGAGGGGGCCGGCTTCACGCCCCGCATCGACTTCGCGACCGACGACTACCCGGCCGTGGTGGGTCTGGTGGGCGCGGGGCTCGGCGTCGCCGTCCTGCCCCAGCTGGCCGTCGAGTCGGTACGGCCGCGAGGGGCCCGCGCCGTGTCGCTGGAACCGGCGGTGCGGCGGGAGATCGTCGCGCTCACGCTGCCCGACCTGGCGCACGTGCCGGCGGTGGCGGCGACGCTGGACCACCTGACGCGGGCGGCGGCCCGCCAGCGAGGAGCCCGCCGGGGAGACGTGGAAACGGCCGCCGGAGAAAGGTAAAGGGCACGCTGCGTGAGCGTGCCCGGAGAGCAGAAACGTTCCTTCAAGTGTTCGAAGCGCTGTCCCCGGTGGTCGCCGATGCCGACACCAGCCGGTGGCGCGCCCGACCCATCAACTCCTCGCGCTCGTCCTCGGTCAGCCCGCCCCAGACGCCGTACGGCTCTCTCACCGCCAGCGCGTGCGCCGCGCACTGCGCGCGCACCGGGCACCTCATGCAGACCTCCTTGGCCGAGTTCTCGCGAGCGCTCCGGGCCGCCCCGCGCTCGCCCTCCGGATGGAAGAAGAGCGAGCTGTCCACCCCGCGGCAGGCGGCCAGGAGCTGCCAGTCCCACAGGTCCGCGTTCGGTCCGGGAAGGCGGGAGAAATCTGCCATTGCGTGACCCCTTGCAGCCGTTCTGAGTGGATACGGGTGCCCACTACCGTACGTCTACGATCTAAGGAGATGAAAATATGACACATTGCGAATCTAGCCTCAGACACCAGAAAATGGGAAGAAAAGGGTCTAAATGGGGCATGGGTTGTGATGAAACGTCGCGGGTCCGCCGCGCGTGTCTGCTCTGTGTCCGCGCCCTCACGTAGAGTGCCGAAGATGGCACACGGCCCCGTAACTCTTTCGAGTGACCGTCGTTGAGAGTGCGGAGGCGGTTGAAAACACAAACGCTCGGGCAGGTGTCCGAGTCGGTCGACCGCACAGGTGACGATTTCGTACCAGCCTGGAGGCTCAAGGTGACGTGCATCAGCTGCGGAGGGCGGCCATGACATCCGTCCTCGTCTGCGACGACTCCCCGCTTGCCCGAGAGGCGCTCCGCCGCGCGGTCGCGACCGTGCCCGGCGTCGAGCGCGTGACGACCGCGGCCAACGGTGAGGAAGTCCTCCGCCGGTGGGGCGCCGACCGTTCGGACCTGATTCTGATGGACGTACGCATGCCCGGTCTGGGCGGCGTCGAGACCGTCCGCCGGTTGCTGTCCGCCGACCCCGGTGCGCGCATCATCATGCTCACGGTCGCCGAGGACCTCGACGGTGTGGCCCTCGCGGTCGCCGCCGGTGCCCGCGGCTATCTGCACAAGGACGCGTCCCGCGCCGAGTTGCGCGCGACGGTCACGCAGGCTCTCGCCGACCCGACCTGGCGGCTGGCCCCCCGCCGGCTGCGCTCAGCCGAGATGGGCGCCGCGCCCACGCTCACCGCGCGTGAGATCCAGGTCCTCGAAGGCATGAGCCACGGCCGCTCCAACGCCGAGATCGGCCGCGAGCTGTTCCTCTCCGAGGACACCGTGAAGACGCACGCCCGACGCCTGTTCAAGAAGCTCGGCGCCTCGGACCGGGCGCACGCCGTGGCGCTCGGGTTCCGCTGGGGCCTGGTCCGCTAGGCGCCCCAGTGTGTCGTAGCGGGGGTCGGAAAATCCCCGCCTGCTGCGAGGCGGGCGGGGGCGGCACAGGGGGCGGATCGACGCCCGCTGCTCGTTTCGCCGCGGATGCCGCATCCTTGAGGTGTGGAGTTCCTCGGGGACAAGTCGGTCGAGCGGAACGGGAGGGCGCAGGGGATGAGTTCCGGCGCACCTGCTCATAACGCTTCGGTGCACAACGACCAGCGCGATGCCACGGATCGCACACCGCCAAGGCACCATGGACCGATGCGCGACGACGAGGCGGGCACGGCCCCAGGGGCGATCGGCGGGCTCGTCCATCGCGCCGTGGACGGGGACGAGCAGGCCACGCACGACCTGCTCGCCCATGTCCACCCCCTGGCGTTGCGCTACTGCCGCACCCGTCTGTCCCGCCTTCCGGGTGATGCCCGGCACTTCGTCGAGGACCTCGCCCAGGAGGTCTGTGTCGCGGTGCTGCTGGCCCTGCCGCGCTACCGGGACACCGGCAGACCCTTCGAGGCGTTCGTCTTCGCCATCGCCGCGCACAAGGTCGCCGACCTGCAGCGGGCGGCGATGCGCCACCCCGGCTCGACGGCGGTCCCCTCGGACGAGATGCCCGAGCGGCCGGACGACTCGCTGGGCCCCGAGGAGCGGGCGCTGCTGAGCAGCGACGCCGAGTGGGCCAAGAAACTCCTGGCCAACCTCCCCGAGAACCAGCGCGAGCTGTTGCTGCTGAGGATCGCGGTGGGGTTGACGGCGGAGGAGACGGGTCAGATGTTGGGAATGTCACCCGGTGCGGTCCGGGTGGCCCAGCACAGGGCGCTGAGCAGGCTGCGGGCGCTGGCGGAGCAGTAGCGCCGGTTCGCGCGGTCGGTGAGTGGTTTCCGCAGGCGGCGCGATGGTTTTCCGTTCCTGAATGTTCCCGCCTGTCGGAAGGCGCCCGTCACGCGGGAACGCACCGCCGTGCCTGAACGCACGGAGCGGCGCCTCCGTACGAACATACGAAGCCCGGAGTCACCCGGAACCGTGGAATTCGGGACCGCTGCTTCCCGTTAGCATGGACATCCGCACCGATCAAGGCCATTTGGGGAAGGTGTCATGACTGCAAACGTCGACGGAGTGCCCGGTAAATTCGCGACCCTCGGGCTCACCTACGACGACGTGCTGCTGCTGCCGGGCGCATCCGAAGTGCTCCCCGGCGCGGTCGACACCTCGTCCCGCATCTCCCGCAACGTCCGCGTCAACATCCCCCTGCTCTCGGCGGCGATGGACAAGGTCACCGAGTCCCGGATGGCGATCGCCATGGCCCGTCAGGGCGGCGTCGGCGTCCTGCACCGAAACCTCTCCATCGAGGACCAGGTCAACCAGGTCGACCTCGTGAAGCGCTCCGAGTCCGGCATGGTCACCGACCCGATCACGGTGAACCCCGACGCGACGCTGGCCGAGGCCGACGCTCTGTGCGCCAAGTTCCGCATCAGCGGCGTGCCGGTCACCGACGGCGACGGCAGGCTGCTCGGCATCGTCACCAACCGTGACATGGCCTTCGAGAGCGACCGCTCCCGTCAGGTGCGCGAGGTCATGACGCCGATGCCGCTGGTCACCGGCACCGTCGGCATCTCCGGCTCGGACGCGATGGAGCTGCTGCGCCGCCACAAGATCGAGAAGCTTCCGCTGGTCGACGAGGCGGGTGTCCTCAAGGGCCTCATCACGGTCAAGGACTTCGTGAAGGCCGAGCAGTACCCCAACGCCGCGAAGGACGCCGAGGGCCGGCTGATCGTCGGTGCCGCCGTCGGCGCCAGCCCCGAGGCCCTGGAGCGCGCCCAGGCGCTCGCCGAGGCCGGGGTGGACTTCCTGGTCGTCGACACCTCGCACGGTCACAACAGCAACGCCCTGAGCTGGATGGCGAAGATCAAGTCGGGTGTCGGTGTCGACGTGATCGGCGGCAACGTCGCCACCCGTGACGGCGCGCAGGCGCTGATCGACGCGGGCGTGGACGGCATCAAGGTGGGCGTCGGTCCCGGCTCGATCTGTACCACCCGAGTGGTCGCAGGCATCGGCGTCCCGCAGGTCACCGCCATTTACGAGGCCTCCCTCGCGGCCCGGCCGGCCGGTGTCCCGCTGATTGGTGACGGTGGTCTGCAGTACTCCGGAGACATCGGCAAGGCGCTGGCGGCCGGCGCGGACACGGTCATGCTGGGCAGCCTCCTCGCTGGCTGTGAGGAGTCGCCCGGCGAGCTGCAGTTCATCAACGGCAAGCAGTTCAAGTCGTACCGCGGCATGGGCTCGCTCGGCGCCATGCAGTCCCGGGGCCAGGCCCGGTCGTACTCCAAGGACCGCTACTTCCAGGCCGAGGTGGCCTCCGACGACAAGCTGGTGCCCGAGGGCATCGAGGGCCAGGTGCCCTACCGCGGCCCGCTGGGCAACGTGCTGCACCAGCTCGTCGGCGGTCTGCGCCAGACCATGGGCTACGTGGGCGCCGCCTCCATCGAGGAGATGGAGTCCAAGGGCCGCTTCGTCCGGATCACGTCCGCGGGCCTCAAGGAGAGCCACCCGCACGACATCCAGATGACGGTCGAGGCCCCGAACTACAGCCGCAGCAAGTAGTCACCGGCTTCCGAAGGGCGGCCCCGGGTACTCCGGGGCCGCCCTCGTCGTACCCGTCGGCGATACTGGAAGACGCTGAACGCAGAGGGAAAGGCCACAGACGTGACTGAGATCGAGATCGGGCGCGGCAAGCGCGGCCGCCGGGCGTACGCCTTCGACGACATCGCGGTCGTCCCCAGCCGCCGTACCCGGGACCCGAAGGAGGTCTCGATCGCCTGGCAGATCGACGCCTACCGTTTCGAGCTGCCCTTCCTGGCCGCCCCGATGGACTCGGTCGTCTCCCCGGCCACCGCGATCCGCATCGGTGAGCTCGGCGGCCTCGGCGTGCTCAACCTCGAGGGCCTGTGGACGCGGTACGAGGACCCGCAGCCGCTGCTCGACGAGATCGCCGAGCTGGACGTGGACGCCGCGACCCGTCGCCTCCAGGAGATCTACGCCGCTCCCATCAAGGAGGAGCTGATCGGGCAGCGCATCAAGGAGGTGCGTGACTCGGGCGTGGTCACCGCGGCCGCGCTCTCCCCGCAGCGCACGGCCCAGTTCTCCAAGGCCGTGGTCGACGCGGGCGTGGACATCTTCGTCATCCGCGGTACGACGGTCTCCGCGGAGCACGTGTCGGGTTCGCACGAGCCGCTGAACCTGAAGCAGTTCATCTACGAGCTCGACGTCCCGGTGATCGTCGGCGGCTGCGCCACGTACACCGCGGCCCTGCACCTGATGCGCACCGGCGCGGCGGGTGTGCTGGTCGGCTTCGGCGGCGGCGCCGCGCACACCACGCGCAACGTGCTGGGCATCCAGGTCCCGATGGCGACCGCGGTCGCGGACGTGGCGGCGGCCCGCCGTGACTACATGGACGAGTCCGGCGGCCGGTATGTGCATGTGATCGCGGACGGTGGTGTCGGCTGGTCCGGCGACCTGCCCAAGGCGATCGCCTGCGGCGCCGACGCGGTGATGATGGGCTCCCCGCTCGCCCGCGCGACCGACGCGCCCGGCAAGGGCCACCACTGGGGCATGGAGGCCGTCAACGAGGAGCTGCCGCGCGGCAAGAAGGTCGACCTCGGCACGGTCGGCACCATCGAGGAGGTCCTGGCCGGCCCGTCGCACACCCCGGACGGTTCGATGAACTTCTTCGGAGCCCTGCGCCGCGCGATGGCCACCACCGGCTACAGCGAGCTGAAGGAGTTCCAGCGCGTCGAGGTGACGGTGGCGGACTCGGTGCACCGGCGGTAGCGGGTACGACGTGGAAGGGGCCGCCCACCAGCCGGTGGGCGGCCCCTTCCGTGCGCGCCCCTGCGAGGCGGCCGTCCCTACAAGGCGGCCTTCTTCGCGCCGGAGAACGCGGCGAACGCGCCGATGGCGAAGAACACGAAGGTCATCGCGTCGGCGGTCTCCTTCCAGCCGGAGGTCACCAGGTCGAAGTGCTCGGTGATCATGGTGCTCAAGGACACCTTGGCCACGTCGGCCATGATCATCGCGACGCCGATGAGCTGGCCCACGTAGACCGCGCCCAGGGAGAGCAGGGCGCTCACGACGGGCAGCACCGGGTTGGAGCCGCCGAGCTTGCCCGCGGCGAGACCGATGAGGAAGCCGACGCCGACGGCCGCGTAGCCGATCTCGCGCTCGGTGGCGCCGATGATCGCGCCGTAGATGCCGGCGGTGACCAGAGCCGCGACGACGGCGACGATCAGGCCGAGGGCGACGTTGCCGCTCCGGGCCGGGGCGAACGGCGCGGGGGGAGGCGGCACGGCGCCCGGCTGCTGCGCGAAGGGGTTGCCGTCGGTCGGCTGCTGCGCGAACGGGTTGCCGTCGGTCGGCTGAGGCTGAGGCGCGGTGCCGGGCTGCTGGGCGTACGGGTTGCCGTCGGCGGGCGGCGGCGGAGCTGACTGGGCCATGACAGAGATCCCCCCATGTCCCTCGCGGGACCGGTGAACGAGCGGCGTGGTGTGTGCACGAATGTGCGACAAAATCCGTGCACATGTGCGACGGATCGCCGAAGAGTAGCAGGCAATCCCGCCCGATACACCGGTATATCCGCCCTCAGATCCGGTGGGCCGCCCCCGTCGGTGTCGCCCCACGGGTGTCCAGCAGCAACTGGGCCTTCACCGACAGGCCCTGGAGGTCGTACGTCCGGTGCTGTTGGAGCAGGATCGTCAGATCGGCGTCGGCGGCGGCCTCGTAGAGGGAGTCCGCGCGCGGGACCGGGCGGTCCAGGACGCTCCACGACGGGACGTGCGGGTCGTGGTAACTCACGGACGCGCCCAACTCCATCAGCCGGACCGCGACTTCATGGGCGGGCGTGCTCTGCCGGTCGGCGAGGTCGGGCTTGTAGGTGACGCCGAGCAGCAGCACCCGGGCGCCGCGTGCGGACTTGCCGTGCTCGTTGAGGAGGGTCGCGGCGCGCTGGATGACGTAGCGGGGCATGTGGCCGTTGACCTGCTGGGCGAGCTCGACCATGCGCAGGGTGCGGCCCGAGTGGCTGCCGGCCAGGTCCTGCGGGAGGGCGTGGCCGCCGACGCCGGGCCCGGGGCGGAAGGCCTGGAAGCCGAACGGCTTGGTCTCCGCGCAGCGGATGACGTCCCACAGGTCCACCCCGAGGTCGTGACAGAGCACGGCCATCTCGTTGACGAGGGCGATGTTCACGTGCCGGTAGTTGGTCTCCAGGACCTGCACCGTCTCCGCCTCACGCGGGCCCCGGGCGCGTACCACCTTGTCGGTGAGGCGGCCGTAGAAGGCGGCGGCCGACTCGGTGCAGGCGGGGGTGAGGCCGCCGATCACCTTCGGGGTGTTGGCGGGGGTGAAGTCGCGGTTGCCGGGGTCGACGCGGCTGGGGGAGTAGGCGAGGTGGAAGTCGCGGCCCGCGCGCAGCCCGGACCCCTCTTCGAGGAGCGGGCGCAGGACGTCCTCGGTGGTGCCGGGGCGTACGGGCGATTCCAGGATCACCGTGGTGTGCGGGCGCAACCGCGCGGCCAGCGCGCGGGCGGCCGACTCCACCTGGCTCAGATCGACCCCGCCGTCCGCGCCCCGCGAGGTGGGGACGCAGATGACCGCCGTGCGCACCCGGCCGAGCTCGGCCGGACTGGTCGCGTGGCGGAAACCCCCGGAGAGCATCCGGCGCAGTTCCGCGGGGCTGAGGGAGTCGGGCTCGGGTCCGGTCCGGTAGCCGAGGGTGGAGATGCCGGCGGCGACGGCGGCCTGGGCCAGGGGCAGTCCGTAGGGGCCGAGTCCGATGACGGCGAGATCGGCGGGCATGGCGTGGGCCGTCCTTCCCAGTAGCCGAAGCGGGACAGGTGCGCAAGCCCGGTGGACAGGATGGGCCAGAGCAATGTCAGACTAGGAGTAAATATGACCGATTTGCGGGATTGATTACGTGTGTCTTCCCGCAGGTCTGTGGGTGTCACCCCGGGTGTCCGTGAAGGTTGTCCACAGGCTGGGGGTGAGCGGTGGCTGGACCGGGGCAAGCCGGTCAGAATTTGGGCATGGGGGAGGGCACGGGGGATACGACCGGGCGACTCCGTCGGGGTGAGACCGGCACGACCACAGCGGGAGGCAGCGGTGAGGACAGCGACCCTGGGGCCGGCGCAACGCGCCGAGTCACTGGCATCAATGGCCGAGCGCGAACTGGACGTGTTGGTGGTGGGGGCGGGCGTGGTCGGAGCGGGCACCGCTCTCGACGCCGTGACCCGCGGACTGTCCACGGGCCTGGTCGAGGCGCGTGACTGGGCGGCGGGCACGTCCAGCAGGTCCAGCAAGCTGCTGCACGGCGGTCTGCGCTATCTGGAGATGCTCGACTTCGCGCTGGTCCGGGAGGCGCTGAAGGAACGCGGTCTGCTGCTGGAGCGGCTCGCCCCGCACCTGGCGAAACCGGTGCCGTTCCTCTACCCCCTGAAGCACAAGGGCTGGGAGCGGCTGTACGCCGGCTCGGGTGTCGCGCTCTACGACGCCATGTCGATGGCCCGCGGACACGGCCGGGGCCTGCCCATGCACCGCCACCTCAGTCGCCGCCACGCTCTGCGCGTGGCGCCCGCCCTGAAGAAGGACGCGCTGGTGGGAGCGTTGCAGTACTACGACGCGCAGGTGGACGACGCCCGCTTCGTGGCCACCCTGGTGCGCACGGCGGCGGCGTACGGCGCGAAGACCGCCAACCGCGCGCGGGTGAGCGACTTCCTGCGCGAGGGTGAGCGCGTGGTGGGCGCCCGGGTGCAGGACGTCGAGGGGGGCGGGGAGTACGAGATCCGCGCCAAGCAGATCGTCAACGCCACGGGTGTGTGGACCGACGACACCCAGGCGATGGTGGGCGAGCGCGGTCAGTTCCACGTCCGGGCGTCCAAGGGCATCCACCTGGTCGTGCCCAAGGACCGCATCCACTCCACGACCGGGCTGATCCTGCGCACCGAGAAGTCCGTCCTGTTCGTCATCCCCTGGGGCCGGCACTGGATCATCGGCACCACGGACACCGACTGGGACCTCGACAAGGCGCACCCCGCCGCGTCCAGCGCCGACATCGACTATTTGCTGGAGCACGTGAACTCCGTTCTCGCCCTCCCGCTGACCAGGGACGACGTCCAGGGTGTGTACGCCGGCCTCAGGCCCCTGCTGGCCGGCGAGTCGGACGCCACCAGCAAACTGTCGCGTGAACACACCGTGGCGCATCCGGTGCCGGGCCTCGTCGTCGTGGCGGGCGGCAAGTACACGACCTACCGGGTGATGGCCAAGGACGCCGTGGACGAGGCGGTGCACGGCCTCGACATGCGGGTCGCCGACTGCGTGACGGAGGAGGTACCGCTGCTCGGGGCGGAGGGGTATCGCGCCCTGTGGAACGCGCGGGCGCGGATTGCCGCCCGCACCGGTCTGCACGTGGTCCGCGTGGAGCACCTGCTGAACCGGTACGGCGCGATGACGGAGGAGATCCTCGACCTGATCGCCGCCGACACCTCGCTGGGCGAACCCCTGCAGGGCGCCGACGACTACCTGCGGGCCGAGGTCGTGTACGCCGCCTCGCACGAGGGCGCGCGGCACCTGGACGACGTAATGACCCGGCGCACCCGCATCTCCATCGAGACCTTCGACCGGGGCACCCGCTGCGCCCGCGAGAGCGCCGAACTGATGGCGCCGGTGCTCGGTTGGGACAGTGAACGCATCGACCGGGAGGTCGAGCACTACGAGAAGCGGGTGGAGGCCGAGCGGGAGTCGCAGCGCCAGCCCGACGACCTGACGGCGGACGCGGCGCGGGTCGGGGCGCCGGACATCGTCCCCAATTGAAGGTTTTTGACGGGGGGCCGGTGGCGGGGACGCCCCGGGCCGCTCGGTGGCCCCGGTGTGCCCAGGGGCACCCTGGGCGTCGGGCACTTGTCGGGTGAGGGACAATGGAGGCTCTGTCAGGGCGGGTTGCATGAGGGGACGCATGTCGGAGGCGGAGCGGGCGGGGACATCCCGTCAGGACACTCGTCAGGACAACAACGGGCGTCTTCTCGCCGGGCGGTACCGGTTGGGAGGCGTGCTCGGTCGCGGCGGCATGGGCACGGTGTGGCGGGCCGAGGACGAGACTCTGGGCCGCACGGTCGCCGTCAAGGAGCTGCGGTTCCCGACCAACATCGACGAAGAAGAGAAGCGGCGCCTGATCACGCGGACGCTGCGCGAGGCCAAGGCGATCGCGCGGATCCGCAACAACAGCGCGGTGACGGTCTACGACGTGGTCGAGGAGGACGACCGGCCGTGGATCGTGATGGAACTCGTCGAGGGCAAGTCGCTCGCCGAGGCCATCCGGGAGGACGGACTCCTCGAACCCAAGCGTGCCGCCGAAGTGGGCCTGGCGATCCTCGACGTGCTGAGGTCCGCGCACCGCGAGGGCATCCTGCACCGTGACGTGAAGCCGTCCAACGTGCTCATCTCCGAGGACGGCCGGGTCGTGCTCACCGACTTCGGTATCGCCCAGGTCGAGGGCGACCCGTCCATCACCTCGACCGGGATGCTCGTCGGCGCCCCCTCCTACATCTCCCCGGAGCGGGCCCGCGGGCACAAGCCGGGCCCCGCGGCCGACCTCTGGTCGCTGGGCGGGCTGCTGTACGCGTCGGTGGAGGGCGTTCCGCCGTACGACAAGGGCTCGGCCATAGCGACGTTGACCGCGGTGATGACCGAGCAGTTGGACGAGCCGAAGAACGCCGGCCCGCTCAAGGACGTCATCTACGGCCTGCTCACCAAGGACCCGGCCAAGCGCCTCGACGACGCGGGCGCGCGGACGATGCTCAACGCCGTGATCCACGCGCCGGAGCCGAAGGACGAGCCGGAGCTCGCGCTGGACGCGACGAAGGTCGTGCCGCTGCCCCCGCAGCCCGACGAGGACGCGGGCAAGCGGAGTTCGGGAGGCGGCAAGCGGGGCGAGGAGGCGGGCGAGCGGTTCCGCGGGGCGCTGCGTTCCGTACGGAAGGCCGCCGGGGCGGCGGGAGCGGCGGCGACATCCGCGGCTGCCGCGCGCACCAAGTCCGGGGGCGAGACGGAGGGTTCCGGGAAGAACGGGGCCGGGACCGCGGCCAAGTCCCCGTCGAAGTCCACGTCCCCCTCCAAGTCCCCGTCCACGTCCACGGACGGTGGGGGTACGGCCGGTTCCGATGCCGGTTCGGCCGGTTCGGGGGCGGCCGGCGTCTCCTCTTCGGCGAAGGGGACATCTTCGGCGAAGGGTGCGTCGAGCGGGGCCGCTCCGGCCTCGGGCACCGCTTCGTCTCCGGGTGCCGCTTCGGGGTCGGGCGCCGCTTCCACTTCCAGCGCGGCTTCGGGGGTCGGTACGGCCTCGGGGTCCGGTGCGGCTTCGGGGTCGGCGTCGAGGGCGGGCGGAGTGCCCGGGCCTCGGGACGGAAGCACGCAGGGTGCGAACGGCGGTACCGGGGGCCGGAGTTCCGGCTGGCCCGTGATGACTCCGCCGGACCTGCCGCCCCGGCCCGTGCCGAGGGCGCCGCTCACCGACGTGGTGCCGCGCAGGACCCTGGTGATCATCGCGGTGGTCGTGGCGCTCGCCGTGATCGGCACCGTACTGATGCTCACCCTCGGCGGTGGCGACGATTCGAACGGGGCCGAGGGCGGCGGTGCCAAGACGACGGCCAGCGCGAGCGGGAGCGCCGACACCAAGGAGGACGAGGGCGGCGGCACCCGTACGGACGGCTCGGCGACCGGGTCCGCGGGGACGGAGTCGGGAGCGCGGAACACGGCCGGAGGCAAGCCGAGCGCGGCCGAAGGCAGCGAGCCGGGGCCCGACGGATCCTCCGGTTCCGGTTCTGCCGGTTCCGCGGGTTCCTCCGGCGAGGCCCCGGTGGCCTCCACGCACCGGGGGAGCCAGGGGTACTCGATCGGGCTCCCCGCGGGCTGGAAGTACCGGTCGACGGACGCGGCGGGGGACCGGTTCACCGGGCCCGCCGGGCAGAAGCTGCTCATCGCCTGGACGTCCACCCCGAAGAGCGACCCGGTGGCGGACTGGGAGAACCAGGAACGCTCCATGGTGCGTCCCCAGTACCAGAAGATCCGAATAGAGAAGGTGAACTACCGCGGCTGGAACACGGCTGACTGGGAGTTCACCTATGTCGACGGCGGGACGAAGTACCGCTCGATCGACCGCGGGTTCGTCGTCAACGGTCACCTCGGATACGCGTTGATGTACACCGCGAAGGCCGCGAACTGGGGCAGCGAGCTGCGCGAGACCACCTGGAAGACGCTGGCGAAGACGTTCACGCCGAAGTCGTGAGGAGCCGTCCGGTGATCGATCTTCTGTTCGATCTCCGGTTTGGTGCGTGAGATCCGGCAACCCCTCTTTGTGGGTTGCCTTCGGCACGTATCGTGAATGCGTGCGGACCGAACGCATCCAGAGACAAGTGCGGAACGGGCCGCGGCACGAACGGAATTGATTGACCGGGCGGCGCCGGGGGGAGGCAACGTGGACGACTACGCGGGTCGGGTACTCGCTGACCGCTACCGCCTGCCGCTGCCGCCCACCGACGAGTACGAACTCACCGAGACCCGCGCCTTTGACACCTACAGCGGGCAGGAAGTCCTGGTCAGGCAGGTGCCGTTGCCTGAGGTCGTCGAGGCGGAGGTACTTGACGCCGAGGGGCTGCCGGAGGGCTTCACGGCCAGGGACCCCCGAGGAGCGCGGGAGCGCGGGGGCCGGCGCACGCCCACGGGCGGAAGTGTGCGGCGCCCGGCGGACCTAGCCGTACGACGGGCCGTCGAGGCAGCACAGGCCGCGGCGCGGATACCCGACCATCCGCGGCTCGACCAGGTCTTCGACGTGTTCGCCGAGGGCGGTTCGCTGTGGATCGTCAGCGAGTTGGTGGCCGCGCGGTCACTGGCGACGCTGCTCGTGGAGAAGCCGCTGACGCCGTACCGGGCCGCGGAGGTGGCCGCCGACGTCCTCATGGCCCTACGGGTCCTGCACGCCCACGGCTGGGTCCACCGCAATGTCACCGCGCGCACGGTGCTCGTGTGCGACGACGGCCGCGTGATGCTGACCGGTCTGGCGGTGGGGGCGGCGGAGGAAGCGCTCTGCGGGTACGACCCGGTGCCGCCCGAGGACGCCGAGTGGGGTGCCGGTGGCGGTGAGAGCGGTGCCGGACGAGGGCTCGCCGGGGGAGCCGCGGGTTCCGGCGCAGCGGCCGCGGGGCCGGGCGGTGTCGGGTACGGCTCGCGTGGACCTCTCGGGTCTGGTGGCGCCGGTGGTCCTGGTGGCACCGGTGGTCCCGGTGGCGGCCATGGCCCGGTGAGTGCCGTCGGGCTGGAGGGGGCGGAGGCGGAGGCTGCCCGTCGAGCCGCGATCGAGGCGCGGGCTGCCGGGGCGCTGCCGGCGACGGGGGCGGAGACGACGAACACGGCGCCGGCGGTACCGGCCCGCAGGGCTGTCGACAGCGGCGCGGACATCAGGGCGGCGCGGGCCGGGGCGATCGCCGCGTATCGCGCGGGCGCACGGGCCGCGGCCCGGGTCCAGGAGGCACAGGGCGGCCGGGCGGCCCTGCCGGGAGCACGCCCCTCTCCCGAGGGTGACTCCGCCGCGCGGGCCCAAGGCTCCGCCCAGCACCCGCCGTACCCCACCGCCAACGGCCTCCAGCCGCCCTCCCATTCCGGGCCGCCGGGGCAGACCGCCGATCCCTACGGCGTGGGCGGCGCCTCCTGGCACGGTGCCGCGCCCCGTGGCGGGGCCGCCGGGACACCGGAGGCCGGAGGCGTCGGACCCCTCGTACCCGGACCCGAATTCGGACCCGGACCCGGACCCGGACCCGGATTCGAAGCCACCCCTGTCCCCGCCGAAGGCATCGGCGGTGTGCACACCGGCGGAACGTCGGCGCCGCCTCCCGATGCCGCCGCCCTGCCTCCCGGCACGTGGGATGGGCCGACCACCGGCGCGCCCGCGCGGCGGGGGCCGACGACCGCGTTGGCGGCCGAGCGGGCCCGGCAGGCACGGATGGCCGTGGTGGGAGCCGTGACCGAGCGATGGGCGCCGGAACAGGCCGGGCCCGTGCACGAGAACTGGCAGCTCGCGGCGCCGATCGGGCCCGCCACCGACCTGTGGGCGCTCGGCGCGCTGCTGTTCAGGGCCGTGCAGGGGCACGCGCCCTATCCGGAGGAGTCGACCGCCGAGCTGGTGCAGTTGGTCTGCGCGGAGCCGCCCGCCTTCGCCGAGGAGTGCGGACCGCTCAGGCCGGTCGTCGAGTCGCTGCTGCGGCAGGACCCGACCGAGCGGCTCGGCTTCGAGGAGTTGAGCGGCTGGCTGCGTTCGCTGGTGCGTTCGGCGCCCGAGCCGGAGGCCGGCGTGCACGTCGTCGCCGCGCCGCCCGCCGACACCAGCCGACTGCCCGTCGTACGGCGGCGGGGCGAGCTGGTGCGCAGGCGGCGTGCCGGGCTGCCCGCGCACCACGGGCGGCACAAGCGGGCGCGGGAGGGGTCCGGTTCACCACGCAGGCTCGGCCGGACCCTGCTGGTGCTGATCCTGCTCCTGCTGGCCGGCGCGATCGCGTACGCCATGCTCTTCATGCCGAAGTCCGACCCCGGCACGGAGGGCGCCGGGGACCGTACCGGCACCGTCGACGAGGTGAGCGAGGCGCCCGAGCCGTCCTCGGAGGCGAGCAGTGAGCCCCGGCCCGACCAGACCTCACCGGGGTCCGGGAACAGCCCCTCGTCGTCCGCCGGTTCCACCGGGAAGCAGCCGACCGGGCCCGACGTCCCCGACGGCTTCGCGCTGCGCAAGGACGCCGAGGGCTTCCAGGTGGCCGTGGCCAACGGCTGGGACCGCACACCGGTCAACGGGCGCGGTCAGGTCGTGTACTCCCACGGGAACTTCGAGCTCGTCGTCGTACCGGGACGGGACACCGAGGCCGAGGACGGCGGCGACCCGATGGTCTACCAGCGGGAGAAGGAGCCGGAGCTGCAGCCCTACCGCGACTCCAGTTGGGCCACCGCGACCGGGCTGAAAACGATCCAGGTGGGCGGGCGGACCATGGCCGAGGGGCAGTTCACCTGGACCGGCGACGACGGACGCGAACTGTACGTGCGCAACATCGCGATGCTGATCGGCGGGAAGTACCACGTCGTACAGGTACGAGGTCCGGAGGCCGAGCGGGACGAGGTGACCCGGCTGTACGAGCAGGCGTCGGCCACCTACCGGACCACCGGCTGAGGAGAGGGCCCGCGGGGCCGGACGCCGGTCAGGGCCGGGAGGTTCACCGCTGTTTCCGCAAGCTACAACCGTCACAGTGCGGTCACCGTGACGCCCCCCTGGTTCCGTTCGGCGAGGGCCGGTCCCTACTCTGACTCTGTCAAGAGCATTGCGGGGCAACGTGAATCAGATGCAGGGCCAGCTCCTCGCGGGGCGCTACCGGCTCACCGACCCGATAGGCGCGGGCGGCATGGGCCGAGTGTGGCGTGCCCACGATGAGGTGCTGCACCGAGCCGTCGCGATCAAGGAGTTGACGGCCGCGCTGTACGTGTCCGAGAGCGACCAGGCCGTCCTGCTCGCCCGTACCCGGGCGGAGGCGCGCGCGGCCGCCAGGATCAACCACTCCGCCGTCGTCACCGTGCACGACGTACTGGACCACGACGGCCGGCCGTGGATCGTGATGGAGCTGGTCGAGGGCCATTCGCTGGCCGACGCGGTCAAGGAACAGGGCCGCGTCGAGCCCACCGAGGCCGCCCGCATCGGACTGTGGGTGCTGCGGGCGCTGCGCGCCGCGCACTCCGCCGGGGTCCTGCACCGGGATGTGAAACCCGGCAACGTGCTCCTCGCCAGGGACGGCCGGGTCCTCCTCACCGACTTCGGCATCGCCCAGATCGAGGGCGACACGACCATCACCCGGACCGGAGAGGTCGTCGGCTCGGTCGACTACCTCGCCCCGGAGCGGATCCGCGGCCACGACCCGGGAGCCTCCTCCGACCTGTGGGCGCTCGGCGCCACGCTGTACACGGCGGTCGAGGGCAGGTCGCCGTTCCGCCGCACGACACCGCTGACCACCATGCAGGCCGTGGTGGACGAGGAACCCGCCGAGCCGCGGTACGCCGGTGTGCTCGCGCCCGTCATCACCGCGCTGTTGTACAAGGACCCTGCCGTACGGCCCGACCTGGTCGCCGCGGAGCAGATGCTCGCGGAGGCGGCGGAGGGGCGACGGTCGAGCGCGGCACAGGCGTATGTGCCCACAGCACATGTGAGTTCCCCGACCACGCCCTCCCACCACATGGGTGCGGGCACCATGGCCGCAGCCGCCCACCCCATGGGCACAGGCGTCGGCCCCATGGGTGCGCACCCCGCAGGCCCCCAGCCCACAGGTCCCGGCCACACGGGTCCCGGCCACACAGGCCCCGGTCACTCAGGCCCGCACTACACCAGCTCGCACCAGCAGGCGAAAGCCCGCGCCGGGGCGAACGCCCCGGTCGCCACGCCGGTGGCGGCCACGCCGTACCCTGCCGCGACCGGCCCCACCGTGCTCGGCCCGCCGCATCTCGCCGACAACGCTGCCAACGCCGCCACCGGCGTCACGACTTCGCCGAAGCGCCGCCGACTGCGGACGGCGGCCCTCGTCGTCGCCCTCGCCGCGATCATCGGTGGGGGCACTGCCGTGGGACTGCAGACGTGGGACGAGTCGCGGCAGGACGCCGGCAAGTCCGCCTCGCCGAGTCCCACGGACACCGGCGCGAGCAGACCGCGCGCCGGCGGCGGGGGCGTTCCGGCCTCCTGGGTCCGCCACGACGACCGCGTCGGATTCAGCGTCTATCTGCCCAAGAACTGGCAGCGGAAGGTCTTCGACGTCGACGGCGACCTCACCCAGATCGACTACTCCCCGGACGGCGGCAAGCACTTCCTCCGCGTCGCCATCGACACCTCACCGGACTTCAGGAACCCGAAGGCCCACCAGCTCGACCTGGAGCAGCAGTTGTCGCAGCGGCTGCAGAACTACGAGCAGGTGACCCTGCACGACAACCTCTACCGGGACCGCGACGGCGCCCGGTGGGAGTACACGTGGACCGCGCTGCGCAAGGACACGGCCTACCCCGGGCCGCGCCGGGCCGTGGAGGAGACGTACATGTCCAGGGACGGCGTCGAGTACGCCCTCTACATGTCGTCGCCCGCCAAGGACTGGGCGACCACGAGCAAGCAGTTCACCGCGGTGCTGCAGGGCTGGGAGGAGAAGACCGCCTGAGTCCGGCCCGGCGGATTTGGCCGGTCGGCGTCCCGGAAGGGGCCCGTCCGGTGCGGGATGATGGGGCGCATGAGGACCGAGGGGGACAACGCCCGCGTCATCGCGGACCGTTACCGGCTCGAGGCGCGGCTCGGTCGTGGCGGCATGGGGATCGTCTGGCGGGCGACCGACCAGCTGCTCGGCCGCAGCGTGGCGGTCAAGGAGCTCCCTCTCGACGAGACCCTCTCCGCCGACGGGGCACGGCGGCGGCGGGACCGCACCCTGCGCGAGGCGCGTGCGGTCGCCCAGTTGAGCCATCCGCACATCATCGTGGTCCATGACGTCGTCGAGCACGACGAACGCCCGTACATCGTCATGGAGCTGATCGAGGGGGTCTCGCTCGCCGAGCGGATCGCCGCGCACGGCCCGGTGTCCGCCGACGAGGCCGCCCGGATCGGCGTGGCCCTGCTGGGCGCGCTGCGCGCCGCGCACCGGGCGGGGGTCCTGCACCGCGACATCAAGCCCGCGAACGTCCTCGTGGAGGACGGCACCGAGCGCGTCGTGCTCACCGACTTCGGTATCGCCCAGGTCGCGGGCGCCACCACGCTCACCGAGACCGGGTCCTTCGTCGGCTCGCCCGAGTACACCGCGCCCGAGCGGATGTCCGGAGCGAGCACCGGACCCGCGTCCGACCTGTGGTCGCTGGGCGCGCTGCTGTGCACGATCCTGAGCGGCGAGTCGCCGTTCCGTCGCGACTCGCTGGGCGGCATCCTGCACGCCGTCGTCTCCGCCGAGATCCGGCCGCCCGCCCAGGCCACGCCGATCCTGCCCGTCGTACGGGGCCTGCTCGAACGCGATCCGGAGCGACGGCTCGACGCGGAACGGGCCGAGCGGATGCTGCGGACCTTCCGGGACACCGGCCGCACACCGGACCTGCCGTCCGGCCGCACCCGCACCATGTCACTCGGCCGCGCCCGCACCATGTCACTCGGCCGCACCCGCACGCCGTCGTTCGGCCGCGCCCGCGCGACAGCACCAGGCAGTGCCCGCTCCAAGGCACCCGGCGGTACGTCAACCCCCGAACCGCCGGCCCGAACGTCCACCGAACAGCCCGCCCCGCCGCACCCTCCCGGCCACCAGCCGGAGCCCCCGTCGGACGGCCCGCGGGACCGCCCCCCCGGGCACGCCCCCGCGCCCGAGCGGGACGTGCCCGCCCGGGACCACCCCTCGGCTCCTCCCGGCCGCTCCCCACGAGGCGTGCTGGTCACCGCGCTGCTGGTCGCCGCGATGGCCGGCGCGGGGGTGTCCGCGGCGGCGCTGCTCATGAACGGGGGCGACGAGGGGCCGGGAACGCCCGGGCACCCGGCACCCACGTACTCCTCCGCACCCCCGTACACCTCCGCGAGTACCGGATCGAGCCCCGGCTCCACCCCGAGCCCGTACCCCCGTCCCACCGCCCCCTCCGGCTACCGCTTCGCCCACGACCCCGCCGGGTTCGCGCTCGCCGTGCCGGACGGCTTCACTCGCGAACCCCAGGGTGAGCGGATCTTCTACATGTCACCGGGGCGGTCCTTCCGCCTCGGTATCAGGGTCGCCGACCTCGCGGCGGGCGGTCCGCTGACCGTGCTGCGGCGGGAGGCCGCCCAGGGGCCGGAGAACAACCCGGGTTACCGCGACGGGCGGGTCATCACGACCGAGCGCCGTGGACGCCCCGCCGCGCTCTGGGAGTTCACCTGGGACGGCTTCAGCGCGGCGGAGGGCCCCCGGCACACGTACGACCTGTGCTGGGAGGAGAACGGGCGGCTGTACGACGTCTGGGTGTCGTCGCCGGTCGGCAAGGTGCGGGAGGCGAAGGTGTACTTCTACGTCGCTGTCGACACCTTGGTCACGGGTCGGTGACTGGAAAGCGTTCACGGTGGATCCCGGACCGCTTGGCGCGATATGGATAGCCCATGAGCAGCAACGGGGGAGCACCCCACGGGTCCGACGAGCCGACGAGTTTTGGTCTGCGACCACCGAACCCGCCGTCCACGCAAGGCCCGCCGGCCACGCGGATCCCCCCGGCCGCGGCCCCGCAGGGCGTTCCGACAGCGGTGCCGCACCCGGACAACCCGTACGCCCGGCCGGCCCAGCTCGTGCCACCCCAGCCCCACCCGACGCCGGACCCCCGCCTCGCCCCGGACCCCCGCACCACCCCGGACCCCCGCCCCACGCCGGACCCTCACCCCGCGCCGACCCCCGACATCGGACGCCTCATCGCCGACCGCTACCGGCTGCTCGCCAAGCTCGGGCACGGTGGCATGGGCACCGTGTGGCGGGCCAAGGACGAGACGGTGGACCGCGAGGTCGCCGTCAAGGAACCCCGCGTCCCGGACCATCTGCCCGAGCGTGAACGGGCCAACGCCTTCGAGCGCATGCGCCGCGAGGCCCGAGCCGCGGCCCGGCTCGACCACCCCTCCGTGGTGAACGTCCATGACGTGGCGGTCGTGGACGGCCGCCCGTGGATCGTGATGGAGCTGGTGCAGGGCCGTTCGCTGGGCCAGGCGTTGCAGGAGGGCACCCTCGGGGCCCGCGAGGCGGCGAGAATCGGCCTCGAGGTGCTGGGCGCCCTGGAGGCCGCGCACGCGGCGGGCATCCTGCACCGGGACGTCAAGCCGGACAACGTGCTCCTCGGCCGTCACGACCGGGTCGTCCTCACCGACTTCGGTATCGCGCAGATCGAGGGCGAGACCAACCTGACCGACACCGGCGGCTTCGTCGGCTCACCCGAGTACATCGCGCCGGAACGGGTGCTGGGCCAGCGGCCCGGCCCGGCCAGCGACCTCTGGTCCCTCGGCGTGGTCCTGTACGCGGCCACCGAGGGCGTCTCCCCGTTCCGCCGCAGCAACACCCCCGCCACCCTCCAGTCCGTCCTCAACGCCACCCCCGCGCCGCCCGCCTCCGCGCAGGGCCCGCTCGCCGACGCCATCAACGGCCTGCTCCAGAAGGACCCCGCGCGCCGCCCCAACGCCGCCCAGATCCGGACCCTGCTGGAGACGGCCGCGAACCCGTCGGCGCCGTCCCGGCCCACCCAGCCCATGGGGCACCCGGACGCCCCGCGGCGCGGCCTCCGGCTCGGCCGCAGGGCCTGGGCCGGCGTCGGTGCCGTGGTGGTCGCCGCGGCGGTGACGGCGTATCTGTTGATCGCGGACCCGTTCGCGGGCCCCCTGCCCGACGGCTGGACGACCAAGTACGAGAAGGACGTCGCCGCGGCCCTGGCGGTGCCCGCCGACTACCAGCGGTCCGTGCCCGACCGGGAGACCGACAAGGGGCACTGGGTCAGGTACACCGACTGGAGCGGCAGCATCTGGATCGGCGTGACCCTGGAACGGAAGGCCGAGGACACCGGCAACGCCATCGCGGGCTCCGCGGCCGCCGAGATGTACGACGACGACGCCGAGTTCAAGTCGGCCGGCAGCTACGCCCTCGACATGCCCGAGAAGGCGAGGACCACCCCCGACGACGCGACCTACCAGGGGCACAAAGCCGCCCAGACCAAGGTCGTCTACGACACCAACGACAGCGAGAACCCGCTCCCCCGTGAGGTGAGGATCCTCTACTACCGGACCAAGGGCGGCGACATGTACAAACTCACCGTCAGCTATCCGGGCAAGGGCGACTTCACCGAGCGCGGCCGTGCGGTGGCGAACACGGCGCTCGCGAACCTGGAGGTCGACCGGTTGTGACCCTCCCGGTGATCGTCGCTCGTACAACGCCCTGATCAGCGCATTCTCTGCCAGTGATCGCTGGCGTCGTGTGAGCGGTCGGTGAATCCCGATTACTGGCGGGTACCCAAAGCCTCCGCCGCGGAATACCCTGCGGCTCATGACGGACGCGCAGGCCCCGGCCCAGACCGGCACGAACCCCATCGCCCCCGCCCCGGCGGGCGCCCGTACCGCCGCCGACGTGGTCACGCCCGAGCTGATCGCCCAGCTCGCCAAGGGCGTGGTCGGCTCCGGCAAGACCGCCAACCACACGCCGTTCACCGGTGAGAAGCTGGCGGACCTGCCCGAGTCCACCCCCGAGGACGTGGCGCGGGCCTTCGACGCGGCCCGCAGGGCACAGGCCGTGTGGGAGAGGACGCCGGTACGGCAGCGGGCCGCCGTCCTGCTCCGCTTCCACGACCTGGTGCTGGAGCGTCAGGCGGAGGTCCTCGACCTGATCCAGCTGGAGACCGGCAAGGCCCGTCTGCACGCCCACGAAGAGGTCCAGGCCGTCGCCGTCGCGGCCCGCCACTACGGCCGCAAGGCGCCCGCCTACCTCAGGCCGAAGCGGCACGCCGGTGCCGTCCCCACCCTCACCAAGGTCACCGAGCTGCGCCACCCGCGCGGTGTCGTCGGCCAGATCGCCCCCTGGAACTACCCGCTCGAACTGTCCGTGGGCGACGCGATCCCCGCCTTCGTCGCGGGCAACGCCGTCGTGATGAAGCCCGACACGGAAACCTGCCTCACCGCGCTGTGGGCCCGTGACCTGCTGATAGAGGCCGGCCTGCCGGCCGACGTGTTCCAGGTCGTCCTCGGCGAGGGCCCGGTGGTCGGCCCCGAGCTGGTCAGGCACGCCGACTACGTCTCCTTCACCGGCTCCACCCGCACCGGCCGCGAGGTCGCGCAGGGCGCCGCCGCCCGGCTGATCGGCGTCTCCCTCGAACTCGGCGGCAAGAACGCGATGCTCGTCCTGGAGGACGCCGACCTCGACAAGGCGGCCGCCGGCGCGGTCCGTGCCTGCTTCTCCTCGGCCGGCCAACTCTGCATCTCCATCGAGCGGTTGTACGTCCACGAGTCGATCGCCGACGCCTTCGTCGAGCGTTTCGCCGCCCGCACCAAGGCGATGCGGCTCGGTACGTCCCTCGCGTACGGCGCCGACATGGGGTCCCTGGTCGGCGAACGGCAGCTGGAGACCGTCACCCGGCACGTGGACGAAGCGGTCGCCAAGGGCGCGAAGCTCGTCGCCGGCGGGGTGGCCCGCCCCGACATCGGCCCGTACTTCTTCGAGCCGACCATCCTCGACGGGGTGACCGAGCCGATGTCGGTGTGCACGGAGGAGACCTTCGGCCCGGTCGTCTCCCTCTACCGCTTCAGCACCGACGAGGAGGCCGTCGAGCAGGCCAACTCCACGCCCTACGGCCTGAACTCCTCGGTCTGGACGAAGGACGGCCGCCGTGGCCGCGAGGTCGCCGCCCGCCTGCGCACCGGCACCGTGAACGTCAACGAGGGCTACGCGCCCGCCTACGGCAGCGTCCAGTCCCCGATGGGCGGCATGAAGGACTCCGGCCTCGGCCGCCGCCACGGCTCCGAGGGCATCCTCAAGTACACGGAGGCCCAGACGGTGGCCCAGCAGCGCCTGCTGCCGATGGCCCCCTCACTGGGCATGGACGACGAGAAGTACGCGCAGTTCATGAGCCGGAGCCTGCGCCTGATGAAGGCGTTCCGGTTCAGGTGACCGACCTCTAGGGGCGCGGGGAACTGCGCGAGAAACCACAACGGACCCGCACGGACACTCAACGAGGAGCACACGTGCCCCAGGACGCCTACGACTACGACGTCATCGTCGTCGGATCCGGCTTCGGCGGTTCCGTAACCGCCCTGCGCCTCAGTGAAAAGGGCTACACAGTAGGCGTCCTGGAAGCCGGCCGCCGCTTCACCCGCGAAACCCTCCCCAAGAACTCCTGGGACCTGAAGAACTACCTCTGGGCCCCCAAGCTCGGCCTGTACGGCATCCAACGCATCCATCTGCTGGGCAACGTCATGGTCCTGGCCGGCGCGGGTGTCGGCGGCGGCTCCCTCAACTACGCCAACACCCTCTACGTACCGCCGAAGCCGTTCTTCGACGACCCCCAGTGGCGGGACATCACCGACTGGCAGGAGGAGCTGGCGCCGTACTACGACCAGGCGCGCCGCATGCTCGGGGTCCGGCTGAACCCGACGATGACCCCGTCCGACGTGCACCTCAAGGCCGCCGCCGAGCGGATGGGCGTCGGCGACAGCTTCCACATGGCCCCGGTCGGCGTGTTCTTCGGAGACGGCGAGGACGCCGACGGCGCCACCAAGGCCGCTCCCGGCGAGCAGGTACCCGACCCCTACTTCGGCGGCGCGGGCCCGGACCGCAAGGCCTGCAACGAGTGCGGCGAGTGCATGACCGGCTGCCGGCACGGCGCGAAGAACACCCTCAACGAGAACTACCTGTACCTCGCCGAGAAGGCGGGCGCGGTGGTGCACCCGCTGACCACGGTCGTCTCGGTCACGGACGACTCGCAGGGCGGCTACGCGATCGCCACCCTCCCCACCGACGACCGCCGCCGGGCGAGGGGCCGGACGTTCAAGGCCCGTCGGGTGGTCCTCGCGGCCGGCACCTACGGCACCCAGACCCTGCTGCACCGGATGAAGGCCGGCGGTCAACTGCCGTACCTGTCCGAGAGGCTGGGCGAGCTGACCCGCACCAACTCGGAGGCCCTGGTCGGCGCGCAGACCGACGACCGCCGCTACCGCAAGGTGACCGGTGAGCCGAAGGTCGACTTCACCCGCGGAGTGGCCATCACCTCGTCCATCCACCCGGACGACAACACCCACATCGAGCCGGTCCGCTACGGCCGGGGCTCCAACTCGATGGGCAGCCTGTCCATCCTCCAGGTCCCCTACGCGGAGGGTTCGTCCCGGGCCCTGGCCTGGCTGCGGAACGCGGGCCGCCACCCGCTGCTTGTCCTGCGTTCCCTCTCCAACCGCCGCTGGTCGGAGAAGACCATCATCGGCCTGGTGATGCAGTCGCTGGACAACTCACTGACGACGTACCTGAAACCGGACGGCGTCGGCAAGGGCCTGCTGACCGCCCGCCAGGGTCACGGCTCCCCGAACCCCAAGCAGATCAAGGCGGCCTCCCAGGGCGCGTCCGCGATCGCCGCCGAGATCAACGGCTTCCCCGGCTCCAACGTCGGCGAACTGATGGGCACCCCGCTCACCGCCCACTTCCTCGGCGGCTGCCCGATCGGCGCCTCCCGCGAGAGCGGCGTCATCGACCCCTACCACCGCCTCTACGGCCACCCCGGCATCTCGGTCGTGGACGGCGCCGCGGTCTCCGCCAACCTGGGCGTCAACCCGTCCCTGACCATAACGGCCCAGGCGGAGCGGGCGATGTCCTACTGGCCCAACAAGGGCGAGGCGGACCCGCGTCCTTCGCAGGGCCAGGCCTACGAACGCCTCAAGCCGGTCGAGCCGCACGCACCGGCCGTCCCGGCGGACGCGTTCGGCGCGCTGAAGCTGCCGTTCCTGGGGATCCCGGCGGTCCCGCCGAAGAAGTAGCGGCACCGAACAGGGAGACGACAAGGAGAAGGACCTGCACCCCCCTCCGAGCGCAGGTCCTTCTCTTTTTCTTGCGGTAAGCCTTGCCGGGCCCGAAAGCGAGCCCAGCAACCCGAGCCCGGAGGCCCGAGCCGGCGGCTGCGGGTGCTTCGAGGTTGCTCGCGCAGTTCCCACTCGCCCCTGAGAGGTCGGCGCACTGGCCCCACCTCAAGGGGCGCGGGGAACTGTGCGACCAGCCCCCACTCGCCCGCAGCCAGACTTACGCCTCCACCCCGGCCTTCCGGCGACGCACCACGAACACCGCACCCGCACCGGCGACGACGGCGACGCCGCCCACGAGGCCGATCACCGGCAGCGCCGAACTCGAACCGGTCTCGGCGAGAGAGCCGGTGGCGGCGACCTCGTTGACGTCGGTCAGGTCGGTCTTGCCGCCCTGCGGCTTGGCGTCGTTCGGGTTACCGGCGTCGGAGCCGGCGCCGAGGATGTTGAAGAAGTACAGCCAGCCGTTCGGGTCGTCGGCGATCCAGCAGCCCTGGTCATCCGCGTACTCGGCGAAGCCCCCGGTCAGACCGAGGGAGTCCGGCACCTTGCCGCTGACGCTCAGCCGCAGCTGGTACGAGACCGACCCGCCGGCGTCGAGCGAGAACGCGGGGAACGTGCCGCCCTCACCGGCCGCGTTCGCGATGGTCTGCCAGGTGTGGGAGGACTTGTCGAAGACCTGGACGGTGATCTTGCCCGAGTAGTCCTTCTCGTCGTCCCAGCCGATGGCGGCGACGCCGATCAGCGGCTTGATGTCCTTGATCTCGTCGTCACCGCGGTTGGACACGTCGAACGTGAACCCGGTCCAGCCACTGCCGGCGACGATCGTCTCGGGCAGCCCCGACAGGCCGCTGTGCAGGTCGGCGCTGAGCTGGGCGGTGCTGCCGTCGTCCTCGTCGGTGCAGAGCTCGGTGTCGGCGGGCGTGCTCGCGCTGACGCTCGGCGACGGGGAGGTGACCGGGGAGCTCTCGTCACCGGCCGGAGTGCTCTCGTCGTCCGCCGGGGTGCTCTCGTCGTCGGCGGGGGTGCTGTCGTCGGCCGCGGGGGTGCTGTCGTCCGCGGCCGGGGTGCTGTCCTCGGCGGCGGGGGTGCTGTCGTCCGCGGCGGGGGTGCTGTCGTCCGCGGCCGGAGTGCTGTCCTCGGCGGCGGGCGTGCTGTCGTCGGCGGCGGGGGTGGTGTCCCCGGCCGCCGGGGTGCTCGTCGACGTGGTAGGCGTCCCGTCCGTCGCGAACGCGACCGGAGCGGAAAGCAGGGTGATCGGGGCTATGACGGCGGTCGCCGCCGCTGCCACCATGGCACGACGAAGCTTCATGAAGACCTCGGGAATCCGAAGTGCCGCGGTCCCGCAGCACTCTTGGGGGAGGCCTCCGCGTGTGGGGCGCGGGAGCGGCCCTTGGTACGCCGTGTTTGATCCGTGAAGGGGCTGAATGGTTGCCTCCGCATTCACGGAATTTTTATGTGGCCTGAGTCACACCTGGAATCGCCTTGTGAATGCGCTTTCCCACCGTCTAGAACTGTGGGTCGTGTCTGACAAGCCGTCCGAGGACCCGTCCTCGACACCGGAGTTCCCCGACGACATCTGGGAACAGTTCGCCCGCGACACCGAACGGGACATTCGCGGCTCGGCCCCCAAGGAGCCCTCCGCACGCGCCCGTCTCGTGACCGAGCGGCTGCGCCAACAGGAGGCGCGGGGTGAACTGCCCGAGGGCTGGCGCACCGGCCCGCCGATCCAGGGGACGAAGGGACGCACCGGTCGGCGCCGCAGGCTCTGGGGCCTGATCGGTGTACCCCTCGCCGTCGCCCTGGCCCTCGTCGCGATGAAACCGTCGTTGCTGCCGGGCGACCCCTTCGGCTCGGAGCCGGACTCCATCGCGGCTTCCCCCCTGCCCGCGGAAACCGCGGCTCCGACCGGTGCCCCCGCCGCCGCGGACCCCGAAACCCCCACGCTGGACGAGCCCTTCGCCGGTTCCCCCGCCCTGCGGTGGGCCGACGGCGCGTCCGGCATCGTCCTGCCGAAGGCGACCGCCGTCGGCGGGATACCCGCGGACCGGGTCGAAAAGGCGCTCCAGCTGACCAGGACGCTGCTGGTCGAAGCCAACCTGGACCCGAAGACGGTGGGCGGCGCACGCCCGGAGGCCGCCCTCGCGGTACTCGACCCGAAGCAGCCGAAGTTGCTCGACGACCTGAACCGCTCCCTGCGCACGCCCGGCGAGGACGACGACCCGCTGAGCATGTTCAGCCGCTTCGACCCCGCCGACGTACGACTCGTCGGCGACGTGATCAAGACCCGCGGCCGGATGACGTTCAAGAAGGGCGATCAGGGAGGAGTGGGTGTGCGGGCGGACTACACCTTCGTCTACCCGGTCGTCCGCGCCGACGGTTCGGTCGAGGTCACCCGCACCATCGTGCGTCGCGTCCTGGAGGTCGAACTCCTCGACCCCGCCCGTTACGTGACCACTCCCGACCGCCTGGTCGTGGTGCGCCACGACCGGGACGTCGGCAACACGGCCTGCGGGATCCACGACGGCTTTCTGCACCCGCGGTTCCGGTCGGCCGAACCCTCGGGCAGCCCGGCGACCGGCCCGACCACGGACCCGTACGACCGCAGCCGCCCGCTGGGTGCCGACGGGACGCAGCCGTGCGGAACCGTGTCACGGACCTGACGCGAGTCCCGTGCCCGGGCCGGGAGTTCGGCCGGGCGAACGGGCGGGTGGTGCGGGCATGCGAAGGGCCCCGCGGGACGGAGCCGCGGGGCCCTTCTTTCGTCAGCACCGACGTCAGGGCAGCGCCGGTGCCTGGCAGCGGCGCCGGGGGGTAGCGCCGCTTGTCCGAGTGCCCTGGCCGTCCGAGTGCGCCGGATCGGCGACCGGGCGCGTGCGGGACGCGTGCTTGGTCTCGACCTTTGGCAGTGGGGCACTGCACTCATGCTGTTGTGGGGGCGGGACTTGGGGGCTTTCTACGCATCGTGCTGGATGGCAGCGGCCTCCGCAACCGTTTGACCCGGTCTCGCTGCTTTTCCAGTACTTCTCTGGCGCTTCTCTGGTGCTTCTCTTGCCATTCCGTCGGTCGGCCCCGGGCGTCCCCGGAGCCGGCCTTCTCTTGGGTGACCGGGCTGCTGTCCCCTGCCGTCCGGTCACTTACCTGGAGCGAGGTCCCACGACGCACAGCACGATCCGTACGTCTCATCGCTCCAGTGAGCCACGCGTGGTTCTTTCGGGCCCGCCCCTGGCTGGCACGGACACCACACCAACGAAGCGCCGCTCGTCCCGGTCACGCGCCGTACGGGTGAGAGGCGGCCCGAACTCAGATCCGACCCCGGCACAGTTCGAGCAGGGTCATGGCGAGCGAGGTGCCCGGCCTGCCCAGCGCCTCGCTGTAGTGGTTGAGGATGTCCATCTCCCGGGAGAGGTTCACCCGCCGGCCGCCGGAGGTGATCCGAGCCTCCTGGACGACCGCGGACACGGCGATCCGTTCCTGGATCAGACCGATGATCCGGTCGTCCAGCGCGTCGATCCGTTCGCGGGCGCCGGTGATCACCTCGGCGGCCTCGGTGGTGTGGGCGCCGGTCTTCTCTGCGGCGGTGGCGGTCATGTCGGGGCTCCTCGTCGGACGGGGCGGATGCGGCGCCCCGGAGCGGCACGACCCGGGAAACGACAGGCGCCCCGGGCCTTGTCGGCCCGGGGCGCCTGGGAAGTCGCTTGTCAGTTGCTCAAGCAGCACGACCATGGCATCCGGCGGGCCGGTTGCCATAGGTAAAGACGAAGGTCGGGTGCGCGAGCATGGGCGTCAGTATGCCACGGGCTCCGGACGGTGTCCCCCGCCCACCCCGTTAGAATCGGTAATCACAGACCCCCGCCCGACCGCCGGAAGGCACCCCGTGTCATCAGCGACCCCCGCCCCCGACACCGTCCTGGTCGTCGACTTCGGCGCGCAGTACGCCCAGCTCATCGCCCGTCGTGTCCGCGAGGCCCGGGTCTACAGCGAGATCGTGCCGAGCACCATGCCGGTGGACCAGATGCTCGCCAAGAACCCGGCGGCGATCATCCTCTCCGGCGGCCCCTCCTCGGTGTACGCGGAGAGCGCCCCCCGCCTCGACCGCGCGCTCTTCGAGGCCGGCGTCCCCGTCTTCGGCATGTGCTACGGCTTCCAGCTGATGGCGCAGACCCTCGGCGGCACCGTCGACAACACCGGCGCCCGCGAGTACGGCCGGACGCCGCTGCACGTCTCGAAGTCCGGCTCGACCCTGTTCGAGGGCACCCCGGACGAGCAGCCGGTGTGGATGTCGCACGGCGACGCCTGCTCGGCCGCCCCCGAGGGCTTCACCGTCACCGCGTCCACGGACGTGGTCCCGGTCGCCGCCTTCGAGAACGACGAGAAGAAGCTGTACGGCGTCCAGTACCACCCGGAGGTCATGCACTCGACGCACGGCCAGCAGGTGCTGGAGCACTTCCTGTACCGGGGCGCGGGCCTGACCCCGACCTGGACCACGGGCAACGTGATCGAGGAGCAGGCCGCCGCGATCCGTGCGCAGGTCGGCGACCGGCGGGCGATCTGCGGACTGTCCGGCGGCGTGGACTCCGCGGTCGCCGCGGCCCTCGTCCAGAAGGCCATCGGCTCCCAGCTGACCTGCGTGTACGTCGACCACGGCCTGATGCGGAAGAACGAGACCGAGCAGGTCGAGAAGGACTTCGTGGCCGCGACCGGCGTGCAGCTGAAGGTCGTCGACGCCCAGGAGCGGTTCCTCACCGCGCTCAAGGGGGTCAGCGACCCCGAGGAGAAGCGGAAGATCATCGGCCGGGAGTTCATCCGGGTCTTCGAGCAGGCACAGGCGGAGATCATCGCGGACGACGGTCCCGAGGTCGCCTTCCTGGTCCAGGGCACCCTCTACCCGGACGTGGTCGAGTCCGGTGGCGGCACCGGCACCGCCAACATCAAGTCCCACCACAACGTGGGCGGACTGCCCGAGGACCTCGAGTTCGAGCTGGTCGAGCCGCTGCGCCAGCTGTTCAAGGACGAGGTCCGGATGGTCGGCCAGGAGCTCGGCCTGCCGGAGGAGATCGTCCAGCGGCAGCCGTTCCCCGGCCCCGGCCTGGGCATCCGTATCGTCGGCGAGGTCACCGAGGAACGCCTCGACCTGCTCCGTGAGGCCGACGCCATCGCCCGCGAGGAGCTCACCGCGGCCGGCCTGGACCGGGACATCTGGCAGTGCCCGGTGGTCCTGCTCGCGGACGTCCGCAGCGTCGGCGTCCAGGGCGACGGCCGCACCTACGGCCACCCGATCGTCCTGCGCCCGGTGTCCTCCGAGGACGCGATGACCGCCGACTGGTCGCGGCTGCCGTACGACGTGCTCGCGAAGATCTCGACCCGGATCACCAACGAGGTCAAGGACGTCAACCGGGTCGTCCTCGACGTGACCTCCAAGCCCCCGGGCACCATCGAGTGGGAGTAGTCCCACCGTCCGACCGGGCCCGGGGACGGTTCAGGTCCGCCTGAGCGTGCGCACCGGCGCTCCGGGCTTCCAGACCTCGGTGACCAGATACCGCTCGTCCTCGACGTAGGTCCGCACGACCTCCGTCAGCTCGGTGCGGAAGAGGTGGAACGGCTGCGGCGGTTCCACCTCTTTCACGTACGCGCTCTTCGTCTCCGGGTCGTCCACCTCGATCGCCCGCCCGCTGATCCGGACGTCGCCGCCGCCCATGCCGGTGCCGTCGCCGGGGTTGGCCTGGAGCGCGAAGCGTGGGTCGCGGCGCAGGTCGAGTGCCTTGCGCGAGTCCGGCATCATGCCCAGCCACAGCTCACCCAGCAGAAAGCGCACCTCGAGGCCGGTGGTGCGTGGTGAGCCGTCCCGGCGCAGGGTCGCGAGGGTGTGGTGCGTGAAGGCGGTGAAGCGCGCCTCGACGGTCCCGGCGAGATCGGGTTCGGCGGAGGTGAAAGCGGCCCAATTCGTATGAGCGTTCATACCGGCCAGTCTCGCGTCGATACCCGACATCTTTTGTCGTGTATCGATCGGGCGCGTCATCTTTACAAATCAACGCTGTTCACTTGCACTGACCGAGGGTAACTTCCGCCCCGTAACCCCACCCAGTGCTGGAGGACGACCACATGCACGGGACGCCCGGACCCGGGCCCACACCGCCGACGCCGCTGCCGACCGACCGGCTGCGGTTCGCGATGCCGCCGATGCACGAGTCGCTGGACGACGAGCGCAGGCATCGCAAGGAACGGCTCGCCGGCGCGCTGCGGGTCTTCGGACGCCTCGGATTCGAGGACGGGGTCTCGGGACACATCACCGCCCGCGACCCGGAGTTCAGCGACTGCTTCTGGGTCAACCCGTTCGGAATGCCGTTCAAGCACGTCACCGTGAGTGACCTGGTGCTCGTCAACTCCGACGGGCAGGTGGTCCAGGGCGGCTACCACGTCAACCAGGCGGCGTTCACCGTGCACGCCCAGGTGCACGCCGCCCGCCCCGACGTGGTCGCCGTCGCCCACTGCCACTCCGTGCACGGCCGGGCGCTGTCCGCGCTCGGCGACCTCCTGGACCCCATCACCCAGGAGAGCTGCGCCTTCTACGAGGACCACGCCCTGTACGACGCCTACACCGGCGTCGCCGTCGACGCCGACGAGGGCCGCCGTATCGCCGCTGCCCTCGGCTCCCGCAAGGCGCTCGTGCTGCGCAACCACGGCCTGCTGACGGTCGGCGACTCGGTGGACGCGGCGGCCTGGTGGTTCCTGTCCCTGGAACGGTCCTGTCAGGTCCAGCTGACGGCGAAGGCGGCCGGACGTCCCATCCTGATCGACCACAAGATGGCGGTCGCGACCCGGGAGCAGTTGGGCGGCGACCTGGTGGCGTGGATCAACTACCAGCCGATGTGGCAGGACATCAGCAGGAGCGAGCCCGACCTGCTGTCGTGACGGGTGCTCCCCGGCCCTGTGCCGACCGCAACTCCTGTGCCGACCGCGTCAGAACCCGCGCAGCACCGCGGCCTTCGTCATCGCGAACTCCTCGTCCGTGAGCACCCCGTCTCGGTGCAGCTCGCCCAACTCCCGCAGGCGTCGCAGGAGTACGTCGTGATGGTCGGCCGGGGGCGGGTCGCCCGCCGCCGGCCGGGGCGGGGCGTCCCGCCGCTCCTCGTCCTCGACGTGGGTGGGGGCCGAGGGGTGCGGCAGCCTGGCCGTGACGGCGGCGGCGACGATCGCCGTGAGCAGGTCACGGCGGGCGCTGCCCCACAGGTCCAGGGCGTACGGGTCCTTCTCGGGCGGCAGCTCGGACATCGCGGTCTCGCGGGTCGCGAAGCGCAGGAAGCCGTCCTCGTAACCGGAGTTGGGCAGCCACTCGACCCGGCGGACGTCCCCGATGCCGATGACCCGTGGGCCGGTGGCCCGCTTGACCCGGTCGGAGGTGTCGGACCAGTCGATGCGCACCTGGGTGCCGTCGAAGGAGACCGTGCCGTCCGAGGAGCGCACCGAGACCGGGACCGGCGGCCCGGGCAGGAGATAGGCCTCGGCCGGTTCGGGCGGGACCTGGTCCAGCAGGAGGCAGTGGCGGATCTCCTCCGCCACGTACTCGGCGACACCGGACCGGTCGACGTCCACCAGCAGCCGGTACGGGTCGGCCGGATCGGGCAGCCGTCCGCCGGTCGCCTGGAGCAGTGGGTCGGCGCCCTCACGCAGCCGCATACGCAGCCGCCCACGCTTGCGTTCGGGTTCGAAGACGACGCCCGCGACGGCCTCCAGCGGCACGGCGATCTCCCCGTACGTCTGCCGGAACAGCGGCACGGAGCGGTGCAGACCCGGCGTGATCCGGACCGTGCTGCCGTCGAAGGCCCAGGTCCCGTCGCGCTGGATGATCTCGGCCATGCGGAAATTCTCGCAGCCGGGTCAACACACCGGCCCGCCCTTCACCCCGCGCTGACCACAGCGGGCGACCTCGGACGGCCAGGGGTAGGGCACAATTCGCTGTCGTCGTAGGGGAGTTGCGGGGCTGGGAAGGCGGGCGTCGGACGTGGCGGTGCAGGAGGCCAGACAGGGCGCGGCAGGGGGCGCGCGGACAGGCGCCCACGGTGGACACGGAGGCGGTTGTACCTGCGGGGACTGTCCGCACGGGGCACGCGCCGGACACCGGCGGGCGGTCGCCGCGTTCCTGCTGAAACGGGACGGGTTCGCGGTGGGGGAGGGGCTGCCGGCCGGCGTCGCCCACTCGGCCTCCGCCTCCCGGCAGTGGGTCTCGGAGGAGCTGACCCAGTCCGCGGAACTCGTCGCCGAACGCGGCCGGGCCGAGGGTGAGGCCTGGCTGGCCCTGCTCTGGCGCCGAACCGCCGTCGTGGTGTGGGCGCTGGTCGTCCTGCTGCTCCTGGTGCAGGCGCTGACCGCGATCGGCGCGGGCTGGACGACCGCGCGCACCGCCGGACTCGTCTCCGCCTTCCTGGTGGCCGGGGCCCTGACCGCCGCCTCCTGGTTCCACCGCACCCGCGGCGGCGCGCTGGCCCCGGTGATCGGCGAGGACAACCGCCTGTCCACCTCCCGTGCGGTGGCGGTCGGGTGGGTGCTCTTCGTCGCCTACGCCGTCCTCGTACTGGTGGCCCGGCTGGCCGCCGCCTCCGACCCCGCGGAACGCGAGACGCTGGTCTCGGGCCTCGAACTCGCCCGTGGCACGGGCGTGGTGACCGTGCTCGCCGTGGTGTGCGGCATCGCCGTGCTGGTGCGGCGTGTGGTCGGCCTGCGGGTCCTCGGGCAACGGCTGCAGAAGGTACGCGCCGACCGGCCGAGCGCGGCCGACCTGCTGACGGACGACGCGCGCCGGGGTTCCTTCGCCGACATCCAGTACGTCGTCATCAGCACGGTGGGTCTGCTGTTCGCGGCGGTACGGCTCGCCCGGCGCCCCGATCAACTGCCGGACCTGCCCTGGGGACTGGCGGTGCTGGTGCTGGTGTCGGCCGGGACCTACCTCGCCGGGAAGTACGCGGAGGGCGGCCGCCCGGTGATCCTGTCCGTGGTACGGGCCCGGGAGGCCGGCGACCTGGACGGCCCGATCCGCACCGGCGACGACGTCGAGATCCGCGGCGCCGGATTCGTCCCCCCGGGCGGCCAGCACGCCGACCGGTTGTCCCGCATGGTCGTCCGGATCGGCGCGGTCAACGTCCGCGTCCCCCTCGTACCGGTCACCGGAGGCTTCAGCAACCCGACGGACGCGGTGCTCACGGTGCCGGTGCCGGCGGATGTGGAGCCGGGCCGGGTGGCCGTCCAGGTCGTCACCGCGGCGGGAGTGGAGACCAACCGGTACGAGATCCAGGTGACCGAGTAGCCGCCGGGTCCGCCCATATCGGAGAAACTGGGTCAGGACAGGATTGAGTGTGACTCCCCCTGTCGTACGTATCGTCCTTCAAGGAGTCACTTCACGGCAGGCGAGAGGCGGCTTGGAGCGATGACTCACGGCATGCGGACGGACACGCACTCCCCCTACCTCGACGGCGGCCGCGACTGGCGGGACACCGCCACCCGTTACGCCCTGCTTCCCCTCCGGGTCTTCCTCGGCGTGACCTTCGTCTACGCCGGGCTGGACAAACTCACCGACAGCGCCTTCCTGAAGGATTCCGGTTCCGGTTCCATCGGCGACCTGATGCGTACCGTCCGCGACTCCTCCGCCATCCCGGCCCTGGTCGACCTGGCCCTGAAGAACCCCGTCGGCTTCGGCTACGCCATCGCGTTCGGCGAGATCGCCGTCGGCCTCGGTGCCCTGTTCGGTCTGCTCACCCGGCTGGCCGCGCTCGGCGGCGCGCTGATCTCGCTCAGCCTGTGGCTGACCGTGAGCTGGGGCTCCGACCCGTACTACTACGGAAATGACCTCGCCTACCTCATGGCCTGGATCCCCCTGGTGCTGGCAGGAGCCTCCGTGCTGTCCCTGGACGCGGCCCTCCGCTCCCGGCGACGACAGCAGTCGGGCGCCTTCCGGTAGCCGTAGCCGTTGTGGTTGTCGTGGGGCGGGTCAGTGCGCGGTGTCCGTCGGTGTCCCGGCGGGTTCGGTACGGCCCGCTCCCCGGCGTCTGCGCAGGGTCCGGGTCAGGGACCCGACCGCGCCCGCCAGGAAGAGGCCGCCCAGCACCAGCGGGATCACGACGAACCAGGGCGTGTCCCAGAGGCCGCCGGCGTCTCCCGCGTAGATGACGCCCGCGAGGGTCAGGAAGGATCCGGCGACCAGCCTTCCGGGCTGGAACTCATGACGCTGCACGGCTCACCTCCGCCTGTCCCACGCCCACCTGGAGGTCGAGGTCGATCGTGCCGGTGCTCTGGACGCCGGGGGCCGGTCTCAGGGTCAGCTGCTTGTACTTGCCCGGCGCCACGTCCACGTCCTTCTGCTTCTCGCCCGGCAACTGGATGTCACCCACTCCCACGTCGATGTGCAGCCTCACTGTCATGTCCGGGGGCACGATCACCCGCACCTGGCCCACACCCACCTCGACCTCCGACTCCGCCGTCCGTCCCTGGGCGAGCCGCAGCCGCGTCAGGTCCAGGGTCCCGACGCCGGTGCCCAGGTCGTACTTCCGCTGCAGGTCGGCCGCCGCGGCGGGCCGCCACGTGGTGCGCATCCACTCGGTGCCGATGTTCTTGGGCAGCGCGGCCGAGCCCGCCAGCAGGGCAGCCGTGACGATCGCCACGAAGACCGACCCCGCGCCCGTCCGCCCCAGGAAGGCGCTGACCGCGATACCGAGGCCGAGCACGGCGAGCGCGCAGGCCAGGCCGGTCTGCAGGCTGGTGCCGAGCGGCTGTTCCTCCCAGGTCGTCCCGGTGCCGAGCCCGGCCGCGAGGAGGGCGAGGAGGAAGACCCAGCCGCCGATCCCGCGGCGACCGCGCGGTTCGGCCGAGCGCGTGGGCGGGGTGCGTATGTCCTGGCCGTCGGCCCGCGCGGTGCCGAGGCTGATGTTGACGGCCGCGGCGATGTCCCGGTCCTGGGAGTCTCCCGGACCCCACAGATAGCCCGTGCCGCCCACATGGGTGCCGTCCTTGACGATGGGGTCCCGCCACCAGGACGGGTAGGCGGCGGGCACCGGCGGCGCCTGGGCCTCCGGCGGGGCGTCGGCGACGGCCTGCGCGGCCAGCGGGTCCGTGTCGGGAGCGCCGCGGTGCCGGGACCAGTAGCCGGCACCGGCGAGCAGCAGCGAGACGATGACGGCGAAGGTCAGCACACTGCCGTTGTTCAGCAGCGTCAGGAACACCCCGCACCCGACCAGCGCGAACAGTACGGCCGTCAGTGCCTGGCCGTCGACGCGGCCGGTGAGGAGCTTGTGGACCTCGTTCTCGTCATCGTCGTCGAACGGGACGAAGAGCCACGCGAAGCCGTAGAAGAGGAGGCCGATGCCGCCGGCGACGGAGAGCACCGCGAGGGTGATCCGGAAGATCACCGGATCCATGTCGCACTGCCGTCCGAGCCCGGAGCAGACCCCGGCGAGCATCTTGTGCCGCCGGTCGCGCCGGAACCTGCGGGGAAGCTCGGGAGGGACGGGGGCGCCGGGAGTGCCCTCCGCGTCGAACGGCCCGGCCCTACCCGGCTCGGCGCTCGCGTCCCGTGCGCCGGTCGCCGCTGTCCCGTCGGTCACGCTCGCCTCCCCGGCCGGACCCGCCCCGCCGGCCCCGTCCGCCCGGCCGCCCGCACCGCGCTCCGCCGGCGCGCCCGCCTGCCCGTGCGCGCGCGGGGCCTGTTCCGCGGCGGCTGCGGGATCGGCGTCGGACGCGGTGCCCTCGTCAGGCACGGAGTCCGCGGCGTGCTGGTGCTCTGTCATGTGTCCATGGTGACGGGCGAGCCCCCGCCGCGGCAGTCGGTACGACCCTGGCCGGACCCTGATATCGCCCCTGAGTCGATGCCCGGGAGGCGTTCGACGGCCCGCCCGGCGGAGCCGTCGAAGATCAGGGGCGTCTCGGGGGACAACCCTGATGCCCCGGCCCTCCCGTCGTGTGACCATCGTTGCCATGCCGGAAGCCGCAGCAGCGCCCCTCGTCGAACCGCGGCCGCCGCGCAAGCTCTACCGCAGCAGCGACGGACGCTGGCTCGGTGGCGTGGCGCGGGGGCTCGCCGGTCACCTCGGGCTGCCCGTGATCTGGGTGCGGCTGGTCTTCGTCGGCCTGTTCATGGCGGACGGCCTCGGGGCCCTGCTGTACGCCGCGTTCTGGTTCTTCGTACCCCTCGGCGTCGGCGGCGTCGCAGGGCAGAAGCCGCCGTCCCTGGTCACCACCGAGACCCTCTCGGACGGCCGCCGCAGACTCGTCGCCCGCCGACCGGACAAGGGCCAGATCGTGGCCCTGCTCCTCATGGTCGTGGTGGCCATGGTCTTCGTGGGCAACGTGAATCTCGGCAACGGCGCGAAGGCGTATCTGTGGCCGATGGTCCTGGTCGGCGCGGGCGTCGCCCTCGTCTGGCGGCAGGCGGACAACGCCCGACGGGCCCGCTGGGCAGAGGTCGGCCGCCGTCGGCGCACGCTCACCCTGCTGCGCGCGGGCGCCGGTGTCCTGCTCGTCACCGCCGGGGCCTCCGGCATCTTCGTCCTGCAGGGCTCCGCCGCCCACCTCGACTCGGTCCTCCAGGCGGCCCTCGCGGTCCTCGTCGGCATCACGCTGCTGGCCGGCCCGTACCTGGTGCGCATGACCCAGGACCTCTCCGAGGAGCGCCTGATGCGCATCCGCGCCCAGGAACGCGCCGAGGTGGCCGCGCACGTCCACGACTCGGTGCTGCACACCCTGACCCTGATCCAGCGCAACGCGGAGAACGCGGGCGAGGTGCGGCGCCTGGCCCGCGCCCAGGAGCGCGACCTGCGCACCTGGCTCTACAAACCCGAGGGCACCGGCAAGGACGAGGCCGACGAGCCCACCACCCTCGCCGACGCGGTGCGGCGCAACGCGGCGGAGGTCGAGGACAAGCACGGCGTCCCCATCGAGGTCGTGGTCGTCGGCGACTGCCCCCTCGACGACAGAACCGGGGCGCAGATGCAGGCCGCACGCGAAGCTATGGTGAACGCGGCGAAGTACGGTGGCGAGGGCGGCGCCGTCCAGGTCTTCGCCGAAGTCGAGGGAAGGACGGTCTTCGTGTCCGTCCGCGACCGGGGCCCCGGCTTCGACCTCGACTCGATACCCGCCGACCGTATGGGCGTCAGAGAATCGATCATCGGCCGCATGGAGCGCAACGGGGGCACGGCGCGACTGCGCGCGGTACCGGACGGCGGCACGGAGGTCGAGCTGGAGATGGAGAGGGCGGAGACGTCATGAGCGACCCGACCGAGGAGAACGGCACGGCGGGAGCGGCGGAGGCGACCGCGTCCGCGACAGGCTCCGGCGCGGGCGTGGACGCGCGGCACGTGCGCGTGGTCCTCGTCGACGACCACCGCATGTTCCGGACGGGCGTCCAGGCCGAGATCGGCCGGACCGAGGAGACCGGCGTCGAGGTCGTCGGCGAGGCCGCGGACGTCGACCAGGCGGTCACGGTCATCACCGCGACCCGCCCCGAGGTGGTCCTCCTCGACGTCCACCTGCCGGGCGGCGGCGGCGTCGAGGTCCTGCGCCGCTGCGCCCCGTTGATGGCCGACGCCGAGCAGCCCGTCCGCTTCCTGGCACTGTCCGTCTCGGACGCGGCGGAGGACGTGATCGGCGTGATCCGCGGCGGCGCCCGGGGATACGTCACCAAGACGATCACCGGCACGGACCTGGTCAACTCCGTCTTCCGCGTCCAGGAGGGCGACGCGGTCTTCTCCCCACGGCTGGCCGGCTTCGTCCTCGACGCGTTCGCCTCCACCGACGCCCCGCCCGTCGACGAGGACCTCGACCGCCTCACCCAGCGCGAACGCGAGGTGCTGCGGCTGATCGCCCGCGGCTACGCCTACAAGGAGATCGCCAAGCAGCTGTTCATCTCCGTCAAGACGGTCGAGTCCCACGTGTCGGCGGTGCTGCGCAAGCTCCAGTTGTCGAACCGGCACGAGCTGACGCGGTGGGCCACGGCGCGCCGGCTGGTGTGACCGGCTGGGACCTTCACCCCCGTGGCCCAGCTCCGGGGGCCGCCGTGATCGTCGGGGGCGAAGGTTGAGCCAGGAGCGTTGATCCGCGAGGGGAAGGTGGCGGGCCAGTGGATGAGCGCCGGCACGGCCCCGGCCGGATTCCTGAGGATCGCTCCGAAGGGTTCGGTGAGCGGCTGCTCGGGCAGCTGCTGGACCGGTCCCACGAGCTGCCGCCGCAGCTCATCGCTCCGCTGGTGGCGGAAGAGGTCGCCAGGATCGGAGGCCGCGACGTTTCGATCCACCTCCAGGACTACGCGCTGATCACGCTGGTGCCGCTGCCGGGCCGGGGCCTCACGGTGGGTGCGCCGATCGCCCTCGACGGCTCACCGGAGGGGTACGCGTTCCTCGGCAGGCGCATGGTGGAGGAGGTGCAGGGCGACGGAGTGCGCGCTCATGTGCCGCTGGTGAACGGTGCTGACGAGGTCGGCGTACTGTCCATCACTCTGGACACCCTGGACGACGACGACCGTCGGCTCCTGCGGCGACTCGCGGCCCTGATCGCGGAGATGCTGATCTCCAAGAGCCGCTACACGGACCAGTTCTTCATGGCACGACGCCAGGGCCGGCCGCTGAGCCTGGCCGCGGAGATCCAGTACGCGCAACTTCCCCCGTTGGCGATGCACACGCCGCAGGTGTCGCTCGCGGCTGCCCTGGAGCCGGCCTATGAGGTGGCGGGCGACGGCCTGGACTACGCCCTCAACGACGACATCCTGCACATGGCGATCATCGACGCGATGGGGCACGGACTGGAAGCCGCGCTGCTGGCGACCCTCGCCCTGGGAGCCCATCGCCGGGGCCGGCGCATGGACGTCGGGCTCCGCGAGCTGTACGGACTGATGGACCGGAGCATCGACGGCACGTTCGGGCTGGAACAGTTCGTGACCGCTCAGATGATGCGCCTGGACGTCTCCACGGGCCACCTCCAGTGGGTGAACGCCGGGCATCCGGCGCCGCTGCTGATCCGGGGGCACCGTGTCATCGACCGGCTGGAGAGCGCGGACAGGCTGCCCATGGGCTTCGGTCTGCCCGCCCCCGAGGCCGCCACGGCTCAACTCCGCCCGCAGGATCAGGTGTTGTTCTTCACCGATGGCGTCATCGAGGAACGAGGGCCCACCGGGCAGGAGTTCCATGAAGCCCGCCTGATCGAGGCGATCGAGCAGGTGGGGCACTCCAGCAAGGGTGTCATTCAGACCGTCCGCAGGCTCGCCACCGCCCTGCAACACGCCCGGGGCGGCGTGAGCAGTGACGACGCCACCCTGTTCCTTGTCCAATGGCTCGGCCGCGCAGCAGACCACCTCGCCGAGCTCGAACTCTAGGAGCACTCCCTGTGCGGCGGTTCGTGAACACGCCTGCCACCTCACCCCACCCGCGTCGCCCCCGCGAACGGCATCTCGTCGATCGGTGCCACGCGTACCGGGGCCGACGGGTTCGGGGCGTGGATCATCTGGCCGTTGCCCACGTAGAGGCCGACGTGGCTGATGCCGGAGTAGAAGAACACCAGGTCGCCCGGGCGTAGTTCGGAGCGGGAGACGCGCTGGCCGGCGCCGATCTGGGCGTAGGTCGTGCGGGGCAGGGAGACGCCCGCGGAACGGTACGCGGCGAGGATGAGGCCGGAGCAGTCGAAGGCGGATGGGCCCGTCGCGCCCCAGACGTAGGGGCTGCCCAGCTTGGAGTAGGCGAAGGAGACGGCGGCCGCGGCACGGGAGTTGGGTGCCTCGGAGGTGGCCGTCCCGGTCGCCGCCAGGCGTTCCCGTGTGGCGACGGCGGACCGTGCCGCGCGGGTCGCGTCGCCGCCCTCCCCGTACCGGGCCCGTTCCGCGGTGGGCAGAGTGGACAGCAGCCGTCGGGCCGCGGCCAGCTTCCCGTTGACCGTGTCCTTGTGCCGCTTCAGCTCCGCCTGCCGGGACTTCAGCGAGGTCAGCTCGATGTGCGCGGCCCCACGTAACCGCTCGATCTCCCGCAGCTGTCCGCGGACGGTGGCGACGGACGTGGCCTGTCGGCTGCCGGCCCGCTCGACGAACTCGGCGCCGTCCAGGTACTGGTCGGGATCGCCGGACAGCGCGAGCTGCAGCGCGGGATCCAGGCCGCCGTCACGGTACTGCGCCCTGGCCACCGAACCCAGCGACTCCCGCGCCGAGTTCAGCTTCTCCGTCCGGCGTGCCGCCTCGTCCCGCAGCGTCGAGAGGTGCTGCTCCGCGCTGTCCGCCTTCTCCTTGGCGCCGTTGTACTTCTCCGTCGCGACCTCCGCCTCCTGGTACAGCCTGTCCACCTTCGCCTTGACCTGCGCGGGTGTCAGCTGCGGCTCGGCGTGTCCGGTCCCGTCGAAACCTGTCGCCGTCGCCGCGCCCGCGAGGGCGATCGTCGCCGCCGTGCGGGCGGTGGTGCCGCCGACCGAACGCTGCCGGGGCTTGCGGTGCGCTGCCAACTGGACTGCACGTCCTTTCGTACGACCGCCTCATCCGTACGAACGCCAAGCGGAGCGGACGTACGGCCGCCCGGGGGCGGATCTACGCGTCCGGCGGCACCCCGCACAGGGGAAGCGGACCGCCGCCGGACCTTCTCGGCGGTGGTGGCCGACTGCCGCCCCTGGCCCGGGCGGCGGTGGGGAGCCGGTCACCTGGAGGTGGACGCTAAACCTGATCGTGACGGGACGGTGACGGGATGTACGGAAGTGCCGCGAGCGGACCGTCTGGTGACCGTATGTGAGCGTGATGCGGGATGGACGCCGTCCACTTCACGCAGAGCGATGACCGAGGTGGGGAAATCAGCGGCCCGGGGGAGTCGCCAGGTGCTATGGGCCGCGTACCCGCGAGATCCGGTGCGGTGGGGAGGGCCGGTGTCAGGTGCCTCCCGCACCCCTGATTAGGCTCCGGCCTCATGGACGTACTCATCCATCTCTTCGTCGGCCTGCACATCATCGGCATCGCCTCGCTGCTCGGCGGCTTCCTCACCCAGATGAAGGCGATGGGCCAGGGCACCGCCCGCTTCGTCCCGGCGATGCTGCACGGCGCCCTGACGATGCTGGTCACCGGCGCCATCCTGGTCGGCCTCAACCAGGCCGACGACCAGCACGTCAACAACATCAAGATAGGCGTGAAGCTGGCCCTGCTGATCGTGATCCTCGGGCTCGTCTATGTGAAGCGGGACGACGAGCGGGTGGACAGGAGCATGTTCGGCCTGGTGGGCGCGCTGACCACGGCGAACATCTTCATCGCGGTGCTGTGGACGTGATCGCCGGGCGGTCGGCGGCGTAGGCCGACCGCACCGCGCCCGCCGCGACGACGGCCCAGACCGCGACCGTGATCCACAGCAGCACCTCTCCGGGCGTCTCGAACGATGGAACGTCGGCGGCGGAGGCGTCGGCGACGGACAGCGCCGCCGCCGCGGTCATACCCATCGGGAACACGGTCGCCCAGCGCCGCACGTCGTAGCGCGGCCGCGGCCACCCCACCTCCGCCACGAGCAGCACGGCGTACCAGGCCAGGTCGAGCACCAGCAGGGCGACCGTCACCGCGCGTAGGACACCGCTGTCGTCGTCGTTCCACAGGTTCAGCCGGGCACTGTCGGCGGCCAGCAGCTTCGCCCCGGCGAGCGCCGAGATGGCCAGCGCCCCGCCCGCGACCCACTGGTCGCCCCGCCCCTCGATCACCTGCCGCAGGTCGAAGTGGGCGAGGGCGAGGCCGTACACGACCAGCCCCAGCCAGAACAGCACGAGCGCGGTGTGCGCGAGCCAGGCCGCCGTCTCGGCCGCGGCGAGCGTCGCGCCGAGCACCGCGAGCCCCTGCGTGGCCACGCAGCTCAGCAACACCGCCCCGGGCATCCGCCGCCGCCAGTGCCGTACGACGAGGACGAGCAGCATCGGCCACAGCAGCGCCGCCAGCGCCAGCAGCGCCTCGGCGAGGAGCTGCCGGCCGAGGTCCGAGAACCGGGTGCCCAGCACGGTGGTGGCGGCGACCGAGGTCAGTGCGCCCGGCGTCCCGGCCTCGGCCACCCAGCCGGTCCGCTCCCGCAGCAGCCCCACGACGAAGTGCGCGGCCAGCCCCAGCCAGCCGACGCAGGCCAGGGCCAGGGTGATCCGGGAGAGCGCCTCGTGACCCGCCAGGTGCAGTCCGACCGACAGGATGCCGGTCGCCATGACGGCGGCTCCAGCCGCCGGGGAGCGCCGCGTCCACCAGGCGCGGAGGAGGGCACGAGGGGAGCGGGTGAAGCGAGGGGAGGGGGAGGCGGGTGAGGGGCTGGAGGAGGCGCTGGGGGAGGGGCCGGCCATGGGGCCGATGCTAGGAAGCGCGACGCCCGTCGCGAGCGGGGCGCGCACGCGGGCGTGGGGAAAACGCGCGGGCGCAGCACACGGAGGGCCACCCCGCGTCGGGGTGGCCCAGTCCGAGGGTGGCTCCTGGTGGGGGCGGTCAGGCCGGTCGTACCACGCTGTGGATCGCCGACTCGCCGTCGTAGTAGATCGACTCCTCGCGGACGTACGCGCCCGGCTTCGGGGCGTGGATCATCATGCCGTTGCCGATGTACATGCCGACGTGGCTGATGTCGTCGTAGAAGAACACCAGGTCACCGGGTTGGGCGGCGGAGAGGGAGACCGTGGTGCCCGCGTTCACCTGGTCGTAGGTGGTGCGCGGGAGGGTGACCCCGGCGGCCTTCCAGGCGGCCTGGGTGAGGCCGGAGCAGTCGTAGGAGCCGGGGCCGGTGGCGCCCCAGACGTACGGCTTGCCGATCTGGGCGCGGGCGAAGGCGAGCGCCTTCTCGGCCTTGGTGGCGTACGTGGCGTCGGGCGCGGCCTCGGACGACGGGGCGGACGGGGACGCGGACGAGGAACCCGTCGAGGAGCCGCTGTCCTGCTGCTGGGCCGCCGCCTCCCGGGCCTTCTGCTCCGCAGCGGCCTGCTGTTGTGCCAGCTCGGCGGCCTTGCGCTCCGCCTCCTGCTGTTTCCTCTCCTCGATCGCGGCGAGCCGCGCCTTCTCCTCGGCGGTCAGCTGCGACAGCAGGGTGCGGGCGTCGGCGAGCTTCTTCTGGACGGTCGACTTGGCCGTCTTCAGGTCGCCTTGCGACTGGGTGAGCTCCTGAAGGCTCTCCGTGGCCTCCCGGCGCTTCTTCATCGTCGCGGACTGCTCGGTGACGTAGTCGTCGACCGCGCCCTTCTCGCGACTGGTCAGCCGGCCCATCAGCTGGGTCTGGTCGAAGTAGTCCTGCGGGGAGTCCGCGAGCAGGAAGGTCGCGGTGTCGGGTGCGGAGGCGCCGGTGCGGTACTGGGCGGCGGCGAAGGAACCCAGCTCCTCCCGCGCCTCGTTGAGCTTCTGGGTGCGCTGGGCGACGTCTTCGAGGAGGGTGTCGACGCGTTTGCGCTGCTTGCCCGTCTTCTCCTTGGCCGCGTTGTAGTTGTCGGTCGCCGACTCCGCCTGGCGGTACAGGTCGTCGACCTTCTGTTCGACCTCTTCGAGGCTGGGTTTGTCGTCTACGGGCGCGGCCTGCGCCGACTGGGACAGCAGGGCGACGGAGGTGAGGGCCGCCGTGGCGAGGGCGGGGGTCCGTATGCCTGCTACGCGCGTACTCGGGGGACGCGACTTGCGGTGCGACGCCAAGGGAGGCGACTCCTTCCACGTTCCGCCTACCGAGTTAGCTGTCGGGTTCGGGCGGGAGCTGCGGAAGGGTTGCCCTACGGCCTTGTCCCACTGGGAGTCGGGCCGATTCACCCCAAGTTCGGTGGGTCCCCGGTTCCGGTCGCGCGGCGGCGCTGCGGATTCGGCGGAGGCCGCGCGGCCCGGCGAGGTTCGCCGGTGGGGGTCGTACGGCCTGTCCGGCACGGTAGCCAACTCGTGTGGCCGCTGTGAAGGTTGATGTTCGATATGCCCGATACATTTTCGTGACCTTCAGTCAGGACGTCGCCGTTTGTGGTGGATTCGGAGAGATCTGTAGTGATCTGCAGTGATCTGCGCGTTCTGGATGATCTGAAAGATCTGTGGTGACTTTTGCGCATTTCTCGCCCTCTCTGCCTGATCGGTCGCGGACCGTGACGGTGCGGACCCGCAGGGTGGGCGGGTCCCGCGGGGTGGGCGGTGTGGCCCGCGGGGAAGATCCTCGGCGTCCGTGCCCGCCGCTGGATTCCCGCGATGTTCTCGGGGTGGCGGCGGGCTGTCAGTGGGGGGTCCTAGACTCGGAGTGCGATGAGCAGCCTCTTTGATGACAGCTTCCTGGCGAACCTCCAGGCCCCTCGCGGGCACGAGGAGGGCCCCCCGCCGCCGCCCGAGGACGACCACGTACCGGAGCCCGTCCCGGACGATCTCTTCGGCGGGAAGTTCGACGTGCCGCCGGACCGGGACACCCACTACCGCGACGGCGCCCCGCGCCCGGCGGTGGACCCGGCCGCGCTCCTGGAGGGGCTGAACGAGAACCAGCGCGAGGCCGTCGTGCACTCCGGTACCCCGCTGCTCATCGTGGCCGGCGCCGGCTCGGGCAAGACCCGTGTGCTCACGCACCGCATCGCGTACCTGCTCGGCGAGCGGAACGTGCATCCGGGCCAGATCCTCGCGATCACCTTCACCAACAAGGCCGCCGGCGAGATGAAGGAGCGCGTCGAGCAGCTCGTCGGCCCGCGCGCGAACGCGATGTGGGTGATGACCTTCCACAGCGCGTGCGTCCGCATCCTGCGCCGGGAGTCGAAGAAGCTGGGCTTCACGTCCTCGTTCTCGATCTACGACGCCGCCGACTCCAAGCGTCTGATGGCCCTGGTCTGCCGTGACCTGGACCTCGACCCCAAGCGCTACCCGCCGAAGTCCTTCAGCGCCAAGATCTCGAACCTGAAGAACGAGCTGATCGACGAGGAGGACTTCGCCGCCCAGGCCGCCGACGGTTTCGAGAAGACCCTCGCCCAGGCCTACGCGATGTACCAGTCGCGGCTGCGGGAGGCGAACGCCCTCGACTTCGACGACCTGATCATGACGACGGTCAACCTGCTGCGCGCCTTCCCGGACGTCGCCGAGCACTACCGCCGCCGCTTCCGGCACGTCCTCGTCGACGAGTACCAGGACACCAACCACGCCCAGTACTCCCTGGTCCGGGAGCTCGTCGGCACCTCCGAGCACCCGGTGGACGTACCGCCCAGCGAGTACGACCTCCAGCCCGCCGAACTGTGCGTGGTGGGTGACGCCGACCAGTCGATCTACGCGTTCCGCGGCGCCACCATCCGCAACATCCTCCAGTTCGAGGAGGACTACCCGGACGCGACGACGATCCTGCTGGAGCAGAACTACCGCTCCACGCAGACGATCCTCACCGCCGCCAACGCGGTCATCGAGCGCAACGAGTCCCGCCGTCCCAAGAACCTGTGGACCAACGCGGGCGCCGGCGCGCGCATCACCGGCTATGTCGCCGACACCGAGCACGACGAGGCGCAGTTCGTCGCCGACGAGATAGACCGCCTCACGGACGCGGGCGACGCGAAGGCCGGCGACGTCGCCGTCTTCTACCGGACCAACGCCCAGTCCCGTGTCTTCGAGGAGATCTTCATCCGGGTCGGCCTGCCCTACAAGGTCGTCGGCGGTGTCCGCTTCTACGAGCGCAAGGAGGTCCGGGACGTCCTGGCCTACCTGCGGGTCCTCGCCAACCCGGAGGACTCGGTACCGCTGCGCCGGGTCCTGAACGTGCCCAAGCGCGGCATCGGCGACCGCGCCGAGGCGATGATCGACGCCCTGTCCCAGCGGGAGAAGATCAGCTTCCCGCAGGCACTGAAGCGGGTCGACGAGGCCTACGGCATGGCCGCGCGCTCCACCAACGCCGTGAAGCGGTTCAACACGCTGATGGAGGACCTCCGTACCGTCGTCGACTCCGGCGCGGGCCCGGCGACCGTCCTGGAGGCGGTGCTCGAACGCACCGGTTACCTCGCCGAGTTGCAGGCCTCCACCGACCCGCAGGACGAGACCCGGATCGAGAACCTCCAGGAACTCGCCGCCGTGGCCCTGGAGTTCGAGCAGGAGACCGCGGAGGGGGAGGCGTCCGGTTCGCTCTCCGACTTCCTGGAGCGGGTGGCCCTGGTCGCCGACTCCGACCAGATCCCCGACGAGGAAGAGGACGGCTCCGGAGTCATCACCCTGATGACCCTGCACACCGCCAAGGGCCTGGAGTTCCCGGTCGTGTTCCTGACCGGCATGGAGGACGGCGTCTTCCCGCACATGCGTGCCCTCGGCCAGACCAAGGAACTGGAGGAGGAGCGCCGCCTGGCGTACGTCGGCATCACCCGCGCCCGGGAACGGCTGTATCTGACCCGGTCGTCGTTGCGGAGCGCGTGGGGGCAGCCGTCGTACAACCCGCCCTCCCGTTTCCTGGAGGAGATCCCGCCGCAGCACGTCGACTGGAAGCGGACCGGTGCCACGTCACCGGTGTCCTCCGGCCCGGTGTCCGCGGTGGCGGCCTCGCTGTCGTCGTCCCGCTCCCGCTCCTCGGCGTCCGGGGCGTCCGGCTTCGCCACCCGCCGGAGCTCGGAGAAACCGGTGGTGGCGCTGGCGGTCGGGGACCGGGTCACCCACGACCAGTTCGGGCTCGGAACGGTCGTGGCCGTCAAGGGCACGGGCAGCAACGCCGAGGCGACGGTCGACTTCGGCGAGGAGAAGCCGAAGCGGCTGCTGCTGCGGTATGCGCCGGTGGAGAAGCTGTAGCTCTCACGCCGTCAGCCCCCGATCCAACGGTCGGGGGCTGAGGCTCACCAGGGCACAGGGGAGCCGTGGTGCTTACGTGAGGGTGCCTACGTCGGGTTGATCCCGTGGCTGCGCAGCCACGGCAGGGGGTCGACCGCCGCGCCGCCACCGGGCCGTACCTCGAAGTGCAGGTGCGGGCCGGTCGAGTTGCCGGAGTTGCCGGAGTACGCGATCGGGTCGCCGGCCTGCACGGTCGTACCGGACGAGACCCGGTAGCTGGAGAGGTGGCAGTACCACGTCTCGGTGCCGTCCTTCGCCGTCAGGATCAGCATGTTGCCGTACGCGCTGTTCCACTGCGTCCGCACGGTGCCGTCGGTCGCGGCCATCACGGTCGTGCCGTAGGAGACGGGGAAGTCGATGCCGGTGTGCACGGACATCCAGTTGATTCCGGACTGTCCGAAGTAGGCGCTGAGCCCGTGCTGGGCGACCGGCAGCGCGTACTTGGGGCGCAGCCGCTCCTTGCGGGCCGCCTCCGCGGCCGCCTGCTTCTTCTGGGCCACCTGCTGGGCCTTGAGGTCGATACGTTCCTGCGTGCGGCTGACCCGGTCGCTGAAGTCGTCCGCCTCGGCGGAGAGGGTCCGCAGCTGGGTGTCCAGCTTGCTGTTCGCGGCGGCCGGTTTCACGGCGGTGACGTCCGAGGCGGTCGCCGACGCCTCCTGGTCGCCGCCGGTCAGTGTGCCGACGGAGGCGGCGGCGATCCCGGCGACACCCATCACGCACGCCGAGGGCACGGCCACCGTCAGCAGCGCGGACCGCTTGGCGGGCATCCGGCGGCGGGACCGTGACCCGCCGCGAGAGGCGGCGCGGGGCGACGGGGCCGGGGCGGCCTCTTCCTGGTCGTCGAGGAGAGGGGCGTGAGGGGAATCAGGGGAATCAGCGGAGTGAGGGGAGTGAAGGGCGTCGGACGCGGGCGACATCTCCGAACGGCCCGGCAGGTCCCCGGTGTCGGTGAAGTCGTCCTCGGCCGGGGCCTGTTCACCGTACGTGACCTGCTCGAAGGTCGCCGTCGCCTGCTGGTCGAAGGACTCGCCCTGCGGTGCGTACTCCTCGGCGCCGGTCGCGGCGTGCGGGCCGTCGGAGTTCCACTGCGTGGCGTCGTACGCCCCGGTGTCGAAGGCCTGGGTGCCCCATTCCCACTGCTGGGTCTGGTTGGCCGGGCCGCCGGACTGGTCGGGCTGGAGCCAGGCGTTCGCGTCCCACTGGCCGCTGGTGTCGGGACCGGTGGTCTGCGTCGGGATCGCGGAGAGCTGCTGGGGCTCGCCGGTCCAGCCGGTGGTGTCGTACGCGCCGGTGTCGTAGGAGGCGTGGTGCTGCGCCGCGTATATGTCGTAGTTCAGGGCCTGGTGACCACCCGTGGACCAGGCCGACGAGTCGTACGAGCCGCTGGCGTCGCCGGGAAGGCTGCCGAAGAGGGGGTCGGACGCGAAGGTCGTCGTGGCGTGGCCGCCGGCGTCAAAACCGGTCGCGTCGAAACCATTGGCGTCAAAACCTGTGGCGTCATAGCCGCCGTACGTGGTGAAGTCGCCGTACTGGGCTTCCTGGGCGCCGTAGGACGGGTGGTGCGTGGAGGCGGCGTCGGAAGCCGGAGCCGGGGTGGTTGTGATCCCCGACGGGTGACGGTCGTTCACCAACTTCTCTTTCGCCTCGACAACAGGGGCTGCCAGAGCAGTGCGGCGACTGTACCCGGCGGTATGCGGGCACGACAATCTTCGACGGGTTTTGCGCGCGCAGGAAACGGGCAATCGGCCGTGTTTCGGGGGACTGCGGACGCGGGTTTGGCCTTGTGTTCGAAGCCTGTTCGACGTTGATGTGTGGTCGGGCGACTGATTTCCGCCGTGCGGGGCGACTGGGGCAGTCGTGTCCGTTCCCTTGCGCCGGGTTATGCGACCGTCAGTCCGCCGGCGCGCGCGGCGGTCTCCTCGCCCGGGCGGGCCGCGTCCAGAACCCGCCGTATCCCGGCCGCGACGGCGGGGTGCACCGGCAGGGCGAGATGCCCGATCCCGGTCACATGGACGTTGTCCACGGTCAGGTCGGGGTGGTCGACACAGGCGTTCTCCAGCGGGTCCATCAGATGGTCCAGGTCGCTCCAGAAGCTGACGAAGTGCGTCCGGCAGCCGGGGGAGGGCCTGGTCAGCTCTTCGAGCAGCTCCGAGCCGGGGCGCATCTGTCGCACGATCGGGTGCGCGTTCGCCAGCGGCGCCACCCGGGTGCCGGAGTGCGGGGTGCCGAGCGTCACGAGGGTGCGCACCCGAGTGTCACCGCCGAGGCGTTGTACGTAGTAGCGCGCGATCAGTCCGCCCAGACTGTGTCCGACGACATCGACCTGTTGGCTGCCCGTGCGCTCGCAGATCTCCTCTATGTGCCGCCCGAGCAGCGTCGCCGCGGTACGTATGTCGCAGGTCAGCGGCGAGTAGTTGAGCGACTCGATCTGCTGCCTGCCGTGCTGGGCGAGGCTGCGGCGCAGCAGGACGAACACCGAGCGGTTGTCGATGAAGCCGTGCAGCAGCACGACCGGTGGCTTGGCCTGCCTGGGCAGCTGGGCTGCGCCCTCCTCCGGGACGGGAACGGGGGGCACGGGGACGCGGCGCTCCTGTGTGATGCCGTAGGGGTAGAGCAGGAGGTGGCCCGCGAGGATCGCGATCTCCAGGGCTGTCGCCTTCAGCAAGGTCAGGGAGAGGGCCGCCAGTCTGCTCGGAAGCAGCCGCTGGAGCGGAAGAAGGGGCAGCGCTGCCCTCGTGACCTTCATGGCCGACCTCCTGTCGGCGCGCGGGAGGACTGCTCCGTCCCCCGTGTGCCCTTGTGGGGAGACGTGGCGGAGGTCCTCGACGGGGCGCGAGCGGGGCGGGTCGGACCGACGGCCTGGTGAGGCTCCCTGCCGGTGCGGCGGGGAGGCTCCCGGGTGTCGTGCCTTACCTGCCCTGCGTGCCCTTCGTACCCTCGTCGATGCGCCTCACCGCCGCGGCGCGCGGTCCGCGCCGCGGCGGTGAGGCGACCTCGTTGCGGCTCCCGAACGTGTCCCACCTTGTATTTTCCCCTTCGGTACCCCTCGCGAAACTGTCGGCGGCGGGATACCGGCGATAACGTTCGTTCACTTTCTCGGCTGGTGCGGTACTTGTCGGTATGGATGGATGAATCGGTAGGGATCTCGGTAGGGATCGATGGAGTCGCTTCATGGAGGCAGTGATGGGTGTGGCAGCCGGTCCGATCCGCGTGGTGGTGGCCAAACCGGGGCTCGACGGCCATGATCGCGGGGCGAAGGTGATCGCTCGGGCGCTGCGCGACGCCGGTATGGAGGTCATCTACACCGGGCTCCACCAGACGCCCGAGCAGATCGTCGACACCGCGATCCAGGAGGACGCCGACGCCATCGGCCTGTCCATCCTGTCCGGGGCCCACAACACGCTCTTCGCCGCAGTGATCGACCTGCTCGAGGAGCGGGACGCGCAGGACATCCTGGTCTTCGGCGGCGGAATCATCCCCGAGGCGGACATCGCTCCGCTGAAGGAGAAGGGCGTCGCGGAGATCTTCACCCCGGGCGCGACGACGGCGTCGATCGTGGACTGGGTGCGTGCGAACGTGCAGGAGTCCGCGGAGGCCTAGGGAGTGTCCGTCGGGGCGCGCCGGTGGACAGGGGCGGTCGCTCCCACGAGCCTCGCCTGTGCCTGTGCCTGTGCCTGTGCCTGTGCCTGGGCAGGGGCGGCGGCTCTCAGCTCCGACCGGCCCGGTCCTCAAGCGCCGGACGCGGTGACGGGGCGCACCACCCCCAGTTCCTCCTGCATCGCCGCCCGCAGCCGCAAGGTCGTGACCAGGCGCTGGAACGCCTCCGCCCAGTACCCGCCGGCCCCCGGGCTCGCGTCCTCCGTCTCGTCCGGCACCGCCACCAGCCCGTCGAGGCGGCTCGCCTCGGAGGGGTCGAGACAGCGTTCCGCCAGCCCCATCACTCCGCTGAAACTCCATGGGTAACTCCCCGCGTCCCGTGCGATGTTGAGGGCGTCGACCACAGCCCGGCCGAGCGGCGCGGCCCACGGCACCGCACACACACCGAGCAGCTGGAACGCCTCGGACAGCCCGTGGGCCGAGATGAACCCGGCCACCCAGTCGGCCCGTTCAGCGGCGCCCAGCGTGCCGAGCAGCTTGGCCCGCTCGGCCAGGGACACCGCCCCGGGGCCGCCGGCCTCGGGTGCCGCGGGCTCCCCTAGCAGCGCCCGCGCCCACCCGGCGTCCCGTTGCCGCACCGCCGCCCGGCACCACGCCGCGTGCAGTTCGCCCTGCCAGTCGTCCGCCACCGGGAGCGCCACGATCTCCTGGGGCGTACGGCCCCCGAGCCGCCCCGGCCAGGTTCCGAGCGGTGCCGCCTCCACCAGCTGGCCCAACCACCAGGACCGTTCCCCCCGCCCCGCGGGGGACGTGGGTACGACACCGTCGCACTCCATGCTCGCGTCGCACTCGTGCGGCGCCTCGACCGAAAGGGTCGGTGTGTCCCCGGTGTGGTCGACGGCCACGCAGGCCCCGGCCCGCACCGCCATCCGCGCGGCGAGGGCCGAACCGGGCAGCGCCGACAACAACTCCGCCGCCGTCGCCCGTACGTTGCGGCTGCGGTCGGTGAGCGCCTGCTCCAGGAACGACTCGTCGTCCGCCGCCAGACCGGTGCGCAGGGAGTCGAGGAACATCAGCCGGTCCTCGGCCCGCTCCGTCGCCCAGGTCGTCGCGAGCAGTTCGCGTGCGGCGGCCGGCTCACGGGCACGGATCGCGGAGAGCAGGGCGACCCGCTCGGCGAACAGTCCCTCCTGCCACAGCTGCCGGGTCTTCGCGGTGTCCTCGGGGCGCGGCAGCGTGGTGCCGCCGCCCGGGGTCGCCCGCAGGGCGAACCGCCAGTCGGGGTTCAGCCGGGCGAGCCACACCGCGCGGGGTCCCGCGAACCTCAGCGCCGACGGCCGCAGGTCCGTCCGCCCCCGAGCCGCGTCCAGCAGGGCCGGCAGCTGCTCGGGGGGAGCGGCGAAACCGCGGGCGTTGGCGGTCGCGAGCCACTGCGGCAGCAACTCCATCAGGTCCGGTGCCGTACCCCGACGGCCACCGCCGCCCGTGCCGGGGCGGTCGGCCAGCAGCATCGCCAGTCTGCGGGCCGCCGCGGGCGGCAGCGGGGGACGCGGGTCCTCGGCCACCGGTTCCGGCAGGCCGGCCGCCCGCCCCGGCCGCAGGCCGGCCCGTCGCCGTACGGTCTCCGCGGCTGCCGCGTCCAGCAGGGCGAGCGGTGCGTCCTGGCCGGGCGGACAGCCCGGTGGGGTGCGCCGCTCCGTCCCGAGCAGGGCCGCCGTGACGAGTTCCTCCCAGAGGCCCGGGGCGGGAGCGTCCACAGGAGCGGAAGTCCTGGTCATGTGTTCCTTTCCGTTCCACTCACTGGGATGCCGGGAGCGGTTGAAGGGTCACCTGGTGCGGGTGTCCGGTGAGCCGGGAGTCATGCGGGGCGGATCGGGACACCAGGCGGGGGACGAGGCGGAGCCCCGGGTGGGGCAGCGATCCTGTCAGCACAGGGACACCGCCCCGCCGGCCTCCGGCCAGGCCGTGAGCGGGGTGAAGCCGCGGTGGCCGAACTCGCCGAAGACCTTGACCGGGGCGCCACCGGACAGGGAGACCAGCCGCCACAGGCCCGGACGTGCCCGCGCGGTGGACGTCAGCGGCAGCGCCGTCTTCCCGTCGGCGTCCGCGAGCTGCCAGGAGTCGCCGTCCGGGGCCGGCACGACCCGGTCCAGGGTCACCGGTACGGAGTCCAGCCACGGGTCGTCCCTCAGGGCCTCGCCGTAGCGCGCGGCAGCCTGCGCCGGTGTCATCCCGGGCGGGCGGGCCGCCGTGGGAGCGGGCGGGGCGAACTGCTCGCCCAGGGCCGCCCGTGGTTGTCCGGCACCCGGATACGCCGACACTTCGGCGTCCAACGCCAGCCCCATCGGCAGCGCGAGCTCCGGCGCGCGGCCCGCGGCACCATAGGACAGGAGCAGCGCCGTACGGCCGGACGTGGCGCCGTACAACCAGATGCGACGGGTCGTCAGCCGGGCGTCTGCCGTGTCGTACTGGGCGAGGACCAGCCAGCTGTCGCGCAACGGCGGGCCGTCCGCCGAGGCGGGCAGGCCGACCCGGGAGCGGACCGTCGCCGCCAGGTCGTCGGGCAGCCGCTCCCGACGCAGCCAACCCTGGTCGAGGAGGTGGAGGAGGGCGCATTCCTCCAGCAGGCGCACCGGCCAGCCCGGCCCCGACGACGGGATCGCCCCCAACTCCCGCACCCGCGCGGCGAGACCGGAGGCCTGGGCGTCGACCATCCGGGCCGCCGTCTCCTCCCACTGCCCGTACCCCGCCTGCTCCGCGCCCGCGAGGCCGCCGCGCAACAGGTCCACCAGCCGTTGCTCCAACTCCGTCGCACCCGCGGTGATCCGCTCGGCCCGGCGCTCCGCCCGGCGTCGCGCCGCCTCGGGATCAGCGGAGCCGGGCGCGGCACCGGTGGCCGCCGTCTGCTTCTCCGCCGCGCGTTTCCTTCTCCCCTCCAACCACTCCCCGGCCCACTCCGGCGGCTGTCCGGCCGGCACCGCGTCGGTCCCGCCCGACCAGAGCAGGAGCAGCCCGAGCGCGTGCTTGCACGGGAACTTGCGGCTCGGACAACTGCACTTGTACGCCGGTCCGGACGCGTCCGCGATGTCCACGACCGTCTGATACGGCTTGCTGCCACTGCCCTTGCACAGCCCCCACACCGTCCCCTCCCCACAACTGCCCGCCTCGGACCACGGTCCGGCCGCGCCGAGTTTGCTGCCCGCTTTGCGTGATGCGGCGTCAGGCGCCAGTGACAGCACCTGGTCCGCACTCCAGCGCACCCCCTGCTGAGTCATGTCTTCGAAGGTAGATCCCACCACTGACAATCGGCCTTGCGAGCGCGTTTTCGCAGGTCAGATCGCATTGTCAGTGGCGTGGTGCACGGTGGACACCAGATCCGAACCGGCCGAGCTGGAGGGGGACTCAGCCATGACTGTGTCTGCAGAACCGACGTCCGCCCAGGTGCGTGAGCAGGAACCGACCGAGGCGTTGCGTCCGCATGCCGAGGACGCCTTCGCCGATGAACTCGCCGCGCTCGCCGCGCAGGACGACCGCCCGCGCCCGGCGCGCTGGAAGCTGTCGCCGTGGGCCGTCGCCACCTATCTCCTCGGTGGCACTCTCCCCGACGGCACCGTGATCACGCCCAAGTACGTCGGACCGCGCCGCCTCGTCGAGGTCGCCGTCACCACCCTCGCGACCGATCGCGCCCTGCTCCTGCTCGGCGTGCCCGGCACAGCCAAGACCTGGGTGTCCGAGCACCTCGCCGCGGCGGTCAGCGGCGACTCCACCCTGCTCGTGCAGGGCACGGCCGGGACCCCGGAGGAGGCCATCCGTTACGGCTGGAACTACGCGCAGCTGCTCGCGCACGGCCCCAGCCGTGACGCCCTGGTCCCCAGCCCCGTCATGCGGGCGATGGCCGAGGGGATGACGGCCCGCGTCGAGGAACTGACCCGTATCCCGGCCGACGTACAGGACACGCTGATCACGATCCTGTCGGAGAAGACGCTGCCGATACCGGAGTTGGGTCAGGAGGTGCAGGCGGTCGGCGGCTTCAACCTGATCGCGACCGCCAACGACCGTGACCGTGGGGTCAACGAGCTGTCCAGTGCCCTGCGCCGCCGGTTCAACACGGTCGTGCTGCCGCTGCCGGAGAGCGTCGAGGCCGAGGTCGACATCGTCTCGCGGCGAGTCGACCAGATCGGCCGCTCCCTCGACCTGCCGGCCGCGCCGGACGGCATCGACGAGATCCGCCGCGTGGTGACGGTCTTCCGTGAACTGCGGGACGGCCTCACCTCCGACGGCCGCACCAAGCTGAAGTCGCCCAGCGGCACGCTGTCGACGGCGGAGGCGATCTCCGTCGTCACAGGCGGCCTCGCGCTGGCGGCGCACTTCGGTGACGGTGTGCTGCGGGCGGGCGATGTCGCCGCGGGCATTCTCGGCGCGGTCGTCCGTGACCCGGCGGCCGACCGGGTCGTGTGGCAGGAGTACCTGGAGGCGGTCGTCCGTGAACGCGACGGCTGGACGGACTTCTACCGGGCGTGCCGCGAGGTGAGCGTGTGAACGGAGCCGGGCGGGTGCCGCCGCGCGGGAATCCGGCGGCTGGTGGGGAGTTCAGCGCGCCGATCGCGGGCGTGGACACGGGCGCGAGTGTCGGCTCGCCGGGGTCACGGAAGGAAGGAGGACGACGTGACGGGCGCTGAGGAGACCGGGGGGCGAGAGGCCGGGGTGGCCGGGCCGCTGCTGCTCGGGGTGCGGCACCACGGGCCGGGTTCCGCGCGGGCCGTGCGGGCGGCGCTGGCCGCGGCCCGGCCGCGGGTGGTGCTGATCGAGGGGCCGCCCGAGGCCGACGCGTTGATCCCGCTGGCCGCCGACGAGGACATGCGGCCACCGGTCGCCCTGCTGGCCCACGCGGTCGACGAACCCGGCTGCTCGGCGTTCTGGCCGCTGGCCGAGTTCTCCCCGGAGTGGGTGGCCATCCGCTGGGCCCTGGAGCACGACGTCCCGGCCCACTTCATCGACCTGCCGGCCACCCACACGCTGGCGTGGGGTCGGGACGCGGGGGAGCCCGGGGCGGAGAAGCCCGAAGGGGAGATGAGCGAGGCGGCCGAGGCCAGGGGGGAGGACGCCGGGCCGGACGTCCGCGTCGACGTCCGGGTGGACCCGCTCTCCGTGCTCGCGGAGGCCGCCGGTTATGACGACGCCGAGCGCTGGTGGGAGGACGTCGTCGAACACCGGGGGCCGGGCTCGGCGGACCCCTTCGCTCCGTTCGTCGCGCTGGAGGAGGCCATGGGGGCGCTGCGGGAGACGTACGGGAGCGGGGGCCACGACCGGGACCTCGTACGGGAGGCGTACATGCGGCTCCAGATGCGGGACGCGCAGCGCCGGTTCGGGGACGACGTGGCCGTGGTGTGCGGCGCCTGGCACGTGCCCGCCTTGCGGCGACGGACCACCGTCGCCGCGGACAGGGCGCTGCTGAAGGGACTGCCCAAGGTCAGGACGGACATGACCTGGGTGCCGTGGACGCACCGCAGGTTGTCGCGGCGCAGCGGGTACGGCGCGGGGATCGACTCCCCGGGCTGGTACGGGCATCTGTTCCGGGCGCCGGACCGGCCGGTCGAGCGATGGCTGACCGAGGTCGCCGGTCTCCTGCGAGAGGAGGACCGCATGGTCTCCTCGGCGCACGTCATCGAGGCGGTCCGGCTCGCCCGGACGCTCGCGGCGATGCGGGGGCGTCCGCTGGCCGGGCTGAGCGAGACGACCGACGCCGTGCGGGCGGTGATGTGCGACGGCTCGGACGTACCGCTGGCTCTGGTGCACGACCGGCTCGTCGTGGGGGACGTGCTCGGGGAGGTACCGCCGTCGGCGCCCGCGGTGCCGTTGCAACGGGACCTCGACCGGATCCAGCGCCGACTGCGGCTCAAACCGGAGGCGCGGGAACGGGAGTTGGAGCTCGACCTGCGCAAGGACACCGACGCCGAGCGCAGCAGGCTGCTGCACCGGCTGCGGCTGCTGGGTGTGGCCTGGGGCGAGCCGGTCGCCTCGCGCGGCAGCACGGGCACGTTCCGGGAGACCTGGCGGCTGAGGTGGGAGCCGGAGCTGGTCGTGCGGGTCGCGGAGGCAGGGGTGTGGGGGACGACCGTGCTCGGCGCCTCGACCGCCAGGGCGGAGTCGGACGCGGTCGCCGCGCCGGGCCTCGCCGATGTCACGGCACTCGCCGAGCGCTGTCTGCTCGCCGAACTGCCGGACGCGCTCCCCACGGTGATGCGGGTCCTCGCCGACCGGGCGGCCCTCGACGCCGACGTCGGCCACCTCGCCCAGGCCCTGCCCGCCCTGGTCCGCTCCCTGCGGTACGGCGACGTACGCGGGACGGACACCGCGGCCCTGACGGAGGTCGCCGCCGGCCTCGCCGAGCGGATCTTCGTCGGCCTGCCGCCCGCCTGCGCCGCGCTCGACACGGACGCGGCCGACGAGATGCGGCGCCATGTCGACGCGGTGCACGGGGCGGTGGGGCTGCTGGACGACGCCGCCGCACCGGACCACGGTGACCTGCGGGGGCGTTGGCACGCGGTGCTCGGGGTGCTGTCCGGGCGGGACACCGTGCCCGGTGTCATCCGGGGCCGGGCGGTGCGCCTGCTGCTGGACGGCGGGCAACTCGCCCAGGACGAGGCGGCGCGGCTGATGGGGCTCGTGCTGTCGCCGGGGACGCCGCCGGGAGACGCGGCCGCCTGGATCGAGGGCTTCGTCGGCGGCGGCTCGGGCGGCGGGATGCTGCTGGTGCACGACGAGCGGCTGCTCGGCCTGGTCGACACCTGGCTGACCGGCGTGCCGGCGGAGGCGTTCATCGACGTACTGCCCCTGCTGCGGCGGACGTTCTCGGCGTACGAGCCGGGCGTGCGCCGCACCCTCGGTGAACTGGTCCGGCGGGGACCGGGCCGACGGGCGAGTGCGGTGGCGGCCGGGCCGGGCATCCCCGGCTTCGCCCCCGAGCTCGACCATGAACGCGCGGACGCGGTCCGGCCGGTGGTCCGGCTGCTGCTGGGGCTGGACGGCGTGGAAGAGCAGGCGGGCAACGACCTGGTGGGGGTGGCGCGATGACGACCGATTGCCTGAACGGGCCGAGGGAGAGGGAGCGGGCCACGGAGGTGAGCGTGGTCGGCTACGGGAGCGGTTCGCTGGCGCAGGACCGCCCGACGACGACCGTCCCGGTGATCCCGCTCTGGGAACGGCTTCGCACGGAGGTACGGGGATGACGACCGAGCAGTACACGACGACCCAGCCGGTCGACCCGGCGCAGGAGCGGCTGCGGCGCTGGCGGCTCGTGCTCGGCGGGGACGCGGCCGACGGCACGGGCTGCGCGCTCTCGGGGCGGGACGCCGCGATGGACGGTGCGCTGGCCGGGCTCTACGGGAAGGGGGACAAGGGGCAGCAGGGCCGGGACCGTTCGGCGGGGCTCGGTGCGTCGGCGCCGTCCGTGGCGCGCTGGCTCGGGGACATCCGGACGTACTTCCCGTCCACCGTCGTCCAGGTCATGCAGCGCGACGCCATCGACCGGCTGGGGCTGTCCGCGCTGCTCCTGGAGCCGGAGATGCTGGAGGCGGTGGAGGCGGACGTGCACCTCGTCGGCACGCTGCTCTCCCTCAACAAGGCGATGCCCGAGACCACGAAGGAGACGGCGCGGGCAGTCGTCCGCAAGGTCGTCGAGGACCTGGAGAAGCGGCTCGCGACCCGCACCCGGGCCACGCTCACCGGCGCCCTGGACCGCAGTGCCCGTATCAACCGGCCCCGGCACCAGGACATCGACTGGAACCGGACCATCGCGGCCAACCTCAAGCACTACCTGCCGGAGTACCGGACGATCGTGCCGGAGCGGCTCATCGGATACGGGCGCGCGTCGCAGTCGGTGAAGAAGGAGGTCGTTCTCTGCATCGACCAGTCGGGGTCGATGGCGGCGTCCGTGGTCTACGCGTCCGTGTTCGGTGCGGTGCTGGCGTCGATGCGGTCGATCAACACGCGGCTCGTGGTCTTCGACACCGCCGTCGTCGATCTCACCGATCAGCTCGACGACCCGGTCGACGTCCTGTTCGGCACACAGCTCGGCGGCGGCACCGACATCAACCGGGCGCTGGCGTACTGCCAGTCGCAGATCACCCGGCCCGCGGACACCGTGGTCGTGCTGATCAGCGACCTCTACGAGGGAGGCATACGGCAGGAGATGCTCAAGCGGGTAGCGGCGATGAAGGCGTCGGGGGTGCAGTTTGTGACGCTGCTCGCGCTGTCCGACGAGGGGGCGCCCGCCTACGACCGGGAGCACGCGGCCGCACTCGCCGCGCTGGGCGCACCGGCCTTCGCGTGCACGCCCGACCTGTTCCCGGAGGTGATGGCGGCGGCGATCGAGAAGCTGCCCCTGCCGATACCGGAGACCGCGTGACGGCCCCCGCAGGAGGGCGACTTGTCGACCCATTGACCGGAATTCCGTCCGGACTTCGGCTAGCAAAACGGACATGACTACCCATCGGTAATGGGGGGCTTGCGCAACCTCGGGAGTCCCGTGCAAGGATCGACGACCAATAGCGGTGCGAGACGCTCCGCTTGCTTCGTCACGAGTCGTACGGCGTGCACTGTCCGTCGCGCGGAGGGACCCACACCCAGTTGATCCAGTCTGTCGCCCTCACCGGTGCCGCTCTGCGCGTGATGCGTACGGCGGCCGGGCGGCGTGTGCTGCGTGTGGTGCTGTTGGTGGGCGCGTTGTTCGCGCTCGGGTTCCTCTGCGGGGAGCAGGCGCAGGCGGCGGGCGGGGCGGTACCGGCGCCGGTCACTGAGGCGTCGCCGGCTTCGGCGGGCGGCGCCCGGTCGTTGGCGAGCGGTGCGGTCGCCGAAGTGACACACACTCCGTCTGGCTCGGTACCCGACTCACCAGCTCTGCCGGACGCGGCGACTGCGCCTGTTCTGCCGGACGCGGCGACGGCGCCTGTCCTGCCGGATCTGCCGAGTCGGTCCGCACTGCCGGACGCGCCGAGCCTGCCGGACGTGCCGGACCTGCCGAACGTGGCGAGCCTGCCAGAACTGTCGGACCTGTCAAAGCTCCCGCCCCTCCCATCTCTTCCGCCTCTGTCGTCTCTCCCGTCCGTCCCCGCTCCGCCGACGGTGCCGTCCAGGCCGACTCTGCCGCCCACGCCGACCGTGCCGGGGCTTCCGGAGGCGCCGTCTGCCCCCGTGCACACGCTGCCGGTCCCGGTCACGTCGGCTCCGCAGCCGGGCTCGTCGACGTCACCCACGGCGCCGACGCCGACGGACGGACAGACCCCCGGAGGACGTTCCGACGCGAAGACCCCGCTCACCTACGGGCCTCGGTCGAGCACGGACTTCGGCGTCCCCGGCGTCGCGACGCAGAGGCCCGGGCACCGGGCCGCCCACCCCGCGCCCGCCCCGGCGCCCCGGGGGCCCAGGCATGACCCGGGTGGTGTGCCGAGCGGCAAGGCGGCCGGCGACAGCGGTACCGGCACCCCACGGCACGGCGGCGACGCGCACGCCGTCACCTTCGACCACCGGGCGCCGCTGCGGCTCGCGCCCGGAGCCACCGTGGGCGCGGACGCCTACGGCACCCGGGACAGGCACCGGGACATTCCCGTCTCTCCGGCCTAGGTCAGGCCCTTCCCCCGTCGCAGACCTGCCGCGCGGGGGTGGACACAGGTCTGCCCACCCGTCCGGATCCCCCTCCGATCTCCGGACGCATGCCTTCGGAACTGTCCCCAAACCTCCCAGGTCCCGTAGTTCCCGTCGAGGAACGCCGGACCCCTGTGGATCTAAGGATCTGACGCACGCCATGAGCAAGCACATCCGCATGAACACGAACACCCGTATGAACACGAACATCCGCCGTTCCATCGTGATAGCCGCCGGTGTCACCGGCGCCTGGGCGCTCGGCTCCGCCGTCGCCAGCGCGGACGAACTGCCCGCGACCCCCGTCTCCGCACCGGATGCGACGACCGACACCACCACGGACGCGGTGACGAAGACCCCGGACACCGTCACCGGCACCCTCGACACCGTCACCGGCGCGGCCCACCAGGCCCACCGTGACGTCGACGCGAAGGCCGCCACGGTCACCGCGAAGGCCACCCCGAAGGCCACCGCCGCGATCCAGGGCGCCAAGGCGGCTCGTGCGGCGAAGGTCACCGGCACCGTCTCCGGCGCGGCCGTCACCCCCCAGGCCCGTGCCCACGCGGACGGCGTCGACTACCTGTTCGGCCCCCTCTCCGCCTTCGCGCCCGAGGTGGAGCGGACCCGGTCCACCGCCGACGACACGGCGACCTCCGTCACGACGGCCGCCGAGACCGCCGTCTCCTCCGTCCCGAGCCACGTCACCGGAACCGCCGGCCAGGTCGTCGGGCAGACAGTGGACGCGGCCGCCCCGCCCGTGGCGACGTCCGCCGTGGACGGAGCACTGCCGATCGCCACCGGCACCGTGCACGCGGTGACGCCGGTCGTCGGTGGCGTGGTCGCGGACGTCCCCCCGTACGCCACCGGTCTGGTCGGTCAGGTCACCGACGGCACCACGGCCGCCGTCCTGCCGCCGGTCGTGAACACCGCCGTGCACGGCGTGGTTCCGGTCGCGGGGCAGGCCGTGACGGACGCGGGCGGGCTGGCGGACGGCGTCACCCGGGACGTCCAGCCCGTCGCGACCGGGACGGTCGGCTCCGTGCCGCCGCTCGCGCACGGTGTGGCCGGTCACGCGACCGACCTGGCGTACGGCGTCGTGGGCCAGGTGGCGCCGTTCGGCCAGGGCGTCACAGGCGCCGTCCAGCCGGTCGTCGACACCGTCACCCGGACCGTGCACGACACGGTGAACGAGACCGTCCAGCCGGTCGTGCACGGCGTCGGCGGCAGCGCCACGACGCTGGCGTACGGCGTCACGGGCGAGGTCGCTCCCTTCGCGGACGGCCTGGTCGCGGAGGCGGGCCCGTTCGCGTACGGGGCCGTCGGCCAGGTCGCGCCGCTGGCGCGGGACCTCGCCGGCACCGTCCGGGCGACGGCAGGCCCGCTCGCCGGTCACGCCCTCACCGGGGCCGAGGGTGTCGCCGAGTCGGTCACCCCGAGCTACGTGCACCACGGCGACACCTACAGCGTCTGAGGCCATCGTTCTCGGATCCCTGAGGGCCCCGAGAACTCCTGAGTACGTCTGAGAACTCCGTGAGTCGGCTGCCCCGGACCGCCGAAAACCGTCGGTCGGTCCGGCCGGAATCTCACGGACAGGGCGAGCTGGTCCCCATTGGGGTGGGGATCAGCCGCCCCACGCCCCGCAGGGGCTGTTCCAAGGGGCCTCACCGGGTCAACCCCAGCCCGGTGAGGCCCTCGGCCCGCCGCCCCGATGTGGCCGCAGCGCCTCCCGAGTGCCGCCCCGGCCCCTCACGCGCGACACTCCGTGCCAGTGAGCGCGGCATCATGTGACAGGTATCACCGCTCAGGTGTGACCCGCGATTTAGAGGCCCCCCGCAAGCAGCGATAACCTGCGAGACGGACATGCCGCGCGCTCGGACACCGTGTGCGCCTCCCTTGTGACAGACGGCGGACGTCACGTTGCCCTCGCGGCACGCCCACGCAGACAACGAACCGCGAGATCACTGATAGGGACGGAAGCGCGTGGACCTGTTCGAGTACCAGGCGAGGGACCTCTTCGCCAAGCACGATGTACCGGTGCTGGCCGGTGAAGTCATCGACACGCCTGAGGCGGCCCGCGCAGCCACTGAGCGTCTTGGTGGCAAGTCCGTCGTCAAGGCCCAGGTGAAGGTCGGCGGCCGTGGCAAGGCCGGCGGCGTGAAGCTCGCCGCCACCGCCGACGAGGCGGTCGAGCACGCGACCAACATCCTCGGCATGGACATCAAGGGCCACACGGTCCACAAGGTGATGATCGCCGAGACGGCCCCGGAGATCCTGGAGGAGTACTACGTCTCCTTCCTCCTGGACCGCACCAACCGCACCTTCCTCTCCATCGCGTCCGTCGAGGGCGGCATGGAGATCGAGGAGGTGGCGGCCACCCGTCCGGAGGCCGTCGCCAAGACGCCGATCGACGCCAACGAGGGTGTGACCCCCGAGAAGGCCCGCGAGATCGTCGAGGCCGCGAAGTTCCCGGCCGAGGTCGCGGACAAGATCGTGAACGTCCTGGTCACCCTGTGGAAGACCTTCATCGCCGAGGACGCCCTCCTCGTCGAGGTCAACCCGCTGGCCAAGGTCGCCTCCGGTGACGTCATCGCCCTTGACGGCAAGGTCTCCCTCGACGAGAACGCCGAGTTCCGTCAGCCGGAGCACGAGGCCCTCCAGGACAAGGACGCGGCCAACCCGCTCGAGGCCGCGGCCAAGGAGAAGAACCTCAACTACGTCAAGCTCGACGGTGAGGTCGGCATCATCGGCAACGGCGCGGGTCTCGTCATGAGCACCCTGGACGTCGTCGCGTACGCCGGTGAGGCGCACGGTGGCGTCAAGCCCGCCAACTTCCTCGACATCGGCGGCGGCGCCTCCGCCGCGGTCATGGCGAACGGCCTGGAGATCATCCTCGGCGACCCGGACGTCAAGTCGGTGTTCGTCAACGTCTTCGGCGGCATCACCGCCTGCGACGAGGTCGCCAACGGCATCGTGCAGGCGCTGCAGCTGCTCAAGGACAAGGGCGAGGAAGTCACCAAGCCCCTCGTCGTCCGCCTCGACGGCAACAACGCCGAGCTGGGTCGCAAGATCCTCTCCGACGCCAACCACCCGCTGGTGCAGCGCGTGGACACCATGGACGGCGCGGCCGACAAGGCCGCCGAGCTCGCGGCTGCGAAGTAAGGAAGAGGGACAGACACAGCCATGGCTATCTTCCTCAACAAGGACAGCAAGGTCATCGTCCAGGGCATGACCGGCTCCACGGGCATGAAGCACACCAAGCTCATGCTGGCCGACGGCACGAACATCGTCGGTGGCGTGAACCCGCGCAAGGCGGGCACGTCCGTGGACATCGACGGCACCGACATCCCGGTGTTCGGCACGGTCGCCGAGGCGATCGAGAAGACGGGCGCGAACGTGTCCGTCCTCTTCGTGCCGCCGGCCTTCTCCAAGGCCGCCGTGGTCGAGGCCATCGACGCCGAGATCCCGCTCGCGGTCGTCATCACCGAGGGCATCGCCGTCCACGACTCGGCCGCGTTCTACGCGTACGCCGTGTCCAAGGGCAACAAGACCCGGATCATCGGCCCGAACTGCCCCGGTCTCATCACCCCGGGCCAGTCGAACGCCGGCATCATCCCTGGCGACATCACCAAGCCGGGCCGGATCGGCCTGGTCTCGAAGTCCGGCACGCTGACGTACCAGATGATGTACGAGCTGCGTGACATCGGCTTCTCGTCCGCCGTCGGCATCGGTGGCGACCCGGTCATCGGCACCACGCACATCGACGCCCTGGCGGCCTTCGAGGCCGACCCGGACACCGACCTGATCGTCATGATCGGTGAGATCGGCGGCGACGCCGAGGAGCGTGCGGCGGACTTCATCGCGAAGAACGTGACGAAGCCGGTCGTCGGCTACGTCGCCGGCTTCACCGCGCCCGAGGGCAAGACCATGGGCCACGCCGGCGCCATCGTCTCCGGCTCCTCCGGCACGGCCGCCGCGAAGAAGGAGGCCCTCGAGGCCGCCGGTGTCAAGGTCGGCAAGACGCCGACCGAGACGGCCAAGCTGGCCCGCGCCATCCTCGCCGGCTGACGCGACCCGCAACGGAAGGGCCCGCACTCCCACCGGGGGTGCGGGCCCTTCCGCATGCCCAACCGGCGCAACCCGGTTCAGTGCGGCGCGACCTGCCTCCGCCCGGCTCAACGCGGCTGCGGCAGCAGTCTCTCGGGCCCGCTCGCCGTTCCCTCCCGCAGCTTCGCCCGCAGCGACAGCTCCCGCTGCGACAGCGAACCAGGCGCCACCCTCGGCGGTACGCCCCGCACCATCACGCCCGGCGACACCGGTGGCTCGTAGTGTGTCGGCGCGGTCCGCAGCGCGAGGGCCGTCGTGCCGATCAGGGTGACGGTGAAGGCGACGGCGGCCCGGGTCCAGAAGGCGGCCCGGCGCTCACTGTCCGCCCGCACCGCCGGAGGCCGCGCGGCGCGCGGCCGCTCCAGGCAGGCCAGTTCGGCCATCCGCCGGCGCAGCTCCGCCGGGTTCGCCAGTTCCGGCAGACGCGCGGCGATCGCCTCGCGCGCGTGCAGCAGCCGGTTCGCCGTCGCCGGTGTGCTCGCCTCCGTCTCCGCCGCCGTCTCCGGCAGGCCGAGGCCGACGCCGTCGTAGAGGAGGAGCGCGCGACGGTACGGCGGCGGGAGTTTGAGGAGTGCGTCGAGCAGCGTGCGGGAGATGGCGTCGGCGGGGGGCGGCTCGGAGCGCCGGAAGCGGGGGCGCAGCCGGTGCCAGGGGGAGAGCGCGCAGTCGTACGTCGCCGCCCGCACCCAGCCCGCCGGGTCGGGGTCGCGGGCCACCTCGGGCCAGCGCTGCCAGACGAGTTGGAAGGCCCGCTCGACCGACTCGCGCGCGAGCTCGCGGCGCCCGGTGAGCAGATAGGCCTGCCGGACGAGGGCGGGTGCGCAGAACGCGTACAGCGCGTCGAAGGCCTGAGCGGGCGTCAGCGTGGGGGAGTCCGCGACCGGTTCAGGCGCGGGGCTCCGCGTCACCGGGGGTCCCTTCGGGCGAAAAAGTACATAAACATATATTGGGCGACACATCCGGGGTTCGCCTGTTACGACGATCAGGCGCGTGTCGTTGGGAGCATGACGGTCGTGATCAAGATGACCGCTTGCCGACCGCTGTTGTCGTCCCTGCTCACCCGGATGCGCGACCGACCGCCCGGAGAGGCTGCCGCCCTGCTGGCCGGCATCGTCGCCGCGGGCCTCGGCCTCTGCTTGTTCGCCTCGCCCGTGATGCTGCTGTGGATCAGTTCGCCGTATCCAGACAGCGGTCCCGGCGGCGCGCTGCATGTCGCCGCCGCGCTGTGGCTGTTGGCGCACGGCGCCGAACTGGTCCGCCCCGACACGCACTCCGGCGTCCCCGCACCCGTGGGCGTCACCCCGCTCCTGCTGTTCGCGCTGCCGGTCTGGCTGGTGCACCGGGCGGTGCGGGACGCGGCGGAAGGAGGCGAGGACCCTGGGGACATCGGGGCGATCGGGGGGATCGGGAGAGTTGGGGGAGTCGAGGGGCCGCCGCCGGTTGACGCGCGGACGGCGTGGCGAGGGGTCGTCGTCGGCTACCTCGCCGTCGGCCTGGCCGCCGCGGTGTACACCTCGGGCGGTGCTCTGCGGCCCGCGTGGATGTGGACGGTGGTGTGGCTGCCGCTGACGGTGATGGGCGCGGCCGGGTGGGGGGTGTGGAGGGCGTACGGCTGTCCGCCCGCGGTGCTGGAGAGGCTGCTGGCGCGGGTGCCGGACGGGATGCGGCGGCGGGCCCTCGAGCCGGCGGCGCGGGAGCGCCGTGGGGTCGCCGGGCGTGCGGCGGGGGCCGGGGTGGCGGTGCTGGTCGGGGGCGGGGCGTTGGCGCTGGCGGTGTCGCTGGTGTGGCACGGCGGGGCGGCGTGGGGGCTCTTCCTGCACTTGACGGAGGGGTGGTCCGGCCGGTTCGCCGTGCTGCTGCTGTGCCTGGCACTGGTGCCGAACGCGGCCGTGTGGGCGGCGACGTACGGGCTCGGGCCCGGCTTCACGCTCGGCGTCGGCCATGTGGTGAGCCCGCTCTCCTCCGCGCCCGCGCCGTTGCTGCCGCCGTTCCCGCTGCTGGCGGCGGTGCCGGACGCCGGGGCCGGTACGCCCGTGAACTGGGCGACGTCCCTGGTGCCGGTGGCGGCGGGGCTGACGGTGGGGTGGTACACGGGGCGGGGGGCGACGAGCGGTGGCGCCGGGCAGGCGGCCGCCGGGGTGGGGGACGATGCCGGACGGACGGTGGAGGCATGGTCGGGTGGCCGTACCGCCCTGACCGCGGGGGTGGCCGCCGTGTGGTGTGCGGGGCTGGTCGCGGGGCTGGCCGCGTTGGCGGGCGGGCCGCTCGGAGTCTCCGCGCTGTCCCGCTTCGGGCCGGTGTGGTGGCAGGCGGGAGCTGCGGCGCTGCTGTGGATGACGGGCCTGGCGGTACCGGTGGCGTGGGGGGTGCGGATGTGGCGGTGCCGGGGACGGAGCGGCGCGGAGAAGCCCGGGGCGACGGCGACGATCGGAAAGCCCCGGGTGAGGCCGCGAGCGGAGCCGAAGGGGGAGCCGGGAGGCGCGCCGGGGTCCATCCCGCACGCCACCCCGAAGGTCACGTACGTGACCTACCTCGACGACACCGACGACGAGCCGTACGACTTCCTCCCGGTGGAGCCGCCGGAGCCTGGCTCCGCGTCCTGAGCGGGCCCCCGTTCCGGTCGAACCCCTGGGGCTCGGCCGGTGTCGGTGTGCCGAGCCTCAGGCGTCAGTCCTCCGTGCCCAGTACACCGCGCAGTTCCTTCGGGAGGAGATCCGCGCAGGACTTCTCCGCCGCGTTGGTCAGGGCGTCGTTCGTGCAGGTGTAGTAGTCGGCGTAGACCAGTTTCGCGGTGAAGCTCGCGGCGACCAGGACGATGGCCAGGGACGCCGTGACCAGGCCGCTCACCGCAGAGGTCGTCTGGGAGCGGGCGTTCTGGGCGGGGGCCGGCTTGTCCGGGTCGGGAGTGCGGGGCTGTGCGCGCAGCGCGCTGATGCTCCAGTACATGGCCAGCGCACCGAGCGGCAGGGCCAGGTAGGGCAAGCTGAAGATGGCGAAGAAGAAGGCCCACATGCCGCTCAGTAGGGCGTACCGCGCATGGCGCTGGACCGGGTCCGTCGGGTCCCACCGGGTGCCCTTGCCCGTGCCCGGGCCCCCTCCGCTCGGGCCCTCGGGGCCCGTCCCCTGACCGCCGCCCAGACGCTCACCGAAGCCGCCGGGGGAACGGCCGGGCTGCTGGTCGCTCCACTGGTTGCCCCAGGGGGAGCCGTCACCGCCGGACCCGGGGCCCTGACCGCCCTGACCGCCCTGAGCCCCCTGCGAACCGTCGGCTCCCTCGCCGTCCGCCGGACGACGCGGCTGCCAGGGGCGGTCCGGAGTGCCCTCCGGCGGGGCGGCGAACGGGTTGTCGTCCCGGGTGTCCCCGGACGCGCCCCGGTCCTCCCCGCCACCTGCGCCCTGCGACGGCCCACCACCTGCTCCCTGCGACGACCCACCGCCGCGGTCCTGGTCGCCCGCGCCCCCGCCCGACGGGGTGCCCGCGGCGTCGGGGGGAGAGGTGGGGCGCTCCCGCAGCAGCACGCCGATGCGCTCCCCTCCCTGCGGTGACTGCGGGGGGAGCGTGAGGAGTCGCAGATGGCGGTCCGGCATCAAGTGAGCGTCTTCCCCTAGGTGATACGGCTGGCTGGCGTGAGCTGTCGCTCGGAGAACGCACCACACCACGACCGCGTTCCCGAGCCCGCCCGCCCCAGACGCTACCTCCCGCCCTCGCCCCCGTCCCGTGGGGGCCGTCCGGTGTGCCGGTATCGTTGCTGACGGTCGGCCGCTTCGTACACTTCCCCGTATCCCGGGGCGTGAAGCATTCGTACGACCGTACAAACGCACCCCCGAGAAAGGGCCTCACCGTGGCCGCCAAGCCCGTGGCCAAGCGCCTCGTCGTGCTGGTCTCCGGATCCGGTACGAACCTCCAGGCGCTGCTCGACGCCATCGAGACCAGCGGCACCGAGGCCTACGGCGCCGAGATCGTGGCCGTGGGCGCCGACCGCGAGGGCATCGAGGGGCTCGCGCGGGCCGAGCGCGCCGGGATTCCCACCTTCGTGCGGAAGGTCAAGGAGTTCGGGACGCGCGACGAGTGGGACGCCGCCCTCGCCGAGGCGGTCGCCGCGTACCAGCCCGACCTCGTGGTGTCCGCGGGGTTCATGAAGATCGTGGGCAAGGAGTTCCTGGCCCGCTTCGGCGGGCGGTTCGTGAACACGCACCCCGCCCTCCTGCCCAGTTTTCCCGGCGCCCACGGGGTCCGTGACGCGCTCGCGTACGGCGCCCGGGTCACCGGCTGCACCGTCCACTTCGTCGACGACGGCGTCGACACCGGCCCGATCATCGCCCAGGGCGTGGTCGAGATCCGGGACGAGGACGACGAGAGCGCTCTGCACGAGCGCATCAAGGAAGTCGAGCGAAGACTGCTCGTCGAGGTCGTGGGGCGGCTCGCCCGCAACGGCTATCGCATTGAGGGACGAAAGGTAGTTATCCAGTGACCGCCACCGCCGAGAGCAACAAGCGGGCCATCCGTCGCGCGCTCGTCAGCGTCTACGACAAGACCGGGCTCGAGGACCTCGCGCGCGGGCTGCACGAGGCGGGCGTGGAGCTCGTCTCCACCGGGTCCACCGCCTCCCGTATCGCCGGCGCCGGCGTCCCCGTCACCAGGGTCGAGGAGCTCACCGGCTTCCCCGAGTGCCTGGACGGCCGCGTCAAGACCCTGCACCCCAAGGTCCACGCGGGCATCCTGGCCGACCTGCGCCTCGAGGACCACCGCAACCAGCTCGCCGAGCTGGGCGTGGAGCCCTTCGACCTGGTCGTCGTCAACCTCTACCCCTTCCGCGAGACGGTCGCCTCCGGTGCCACGCCGGACGAGTGCGTGGAGCAGATCGACATCGGCGGGCCGTCCATGGTCCGCGCCGCCGCCAAGAACCACCCCTCCGTCTCCGTGGTCACCAGCCCCGCCCGGTACGCGGACGTCCTCGCCGCCGTGCAGCAGGGCGGCTTCGACCTCGCCACCCGCAAGCGGCTGGCCGCCGAGGCGTTCCGGCACACCGCCGAGTACGACATCGCGGTCTCCTCCTGGTTCGCCTCCTCCTACGCGCCCGCCGACGACTCCCCCTTCCCCTCCTTCCTCGCCACCAGCCTGGAGCGCGCGCACACCCTGCGCTACGGCGAGAACCCGCATCAGCCCGCCGCCCTCTACACCGCCGGCACGGGCGGCCTGGCGGCGGCGGAGCAGCTGCACGGCAAGGAGATGTCGTTCAACAACTTCACGGACACGGACGCCGCCCGCCGTGCCGCGTACGACCACACCGAGCCGGCCGTCGCGATCATCAAGCACGCCAACCCGTGCGGTATCGCGGTGGGCGCCGATGTCGCCGAGGCGCACCGCAAGGCGCACGCCTGTGACCCGCTGTCGGCGTTCGGCGGCGTGATCGCGGTCAACCGGCCGGTGTCGAAGGAGATGGCCGAGCAGGTCGCGGAGATCTTCACCGAGGTCATCGTCGCGCCCGACTACGAGGACGGCGCGCTGGAGGCCCTGGCCAGGAAGAAGAACATCCGCGTGCTGCGCGTCCCGGACGGCCCCGCCCACCCGGTCGACGTCAAGCCGATCGACGGCGGCGCCCTGCTCCAGGTCGCCGACCGGCTCCAGGCCGAGGGCGATGACCCCGCGAACTGGACCCTGGCGACCGGCGAGGCGCTCGGCGCGGACGAGCTGGAGCAGCTGTCCTTCGCCTGGAAGGCCTGCCGTGCGGTGAAGTCGAACGCGATCCTCCTCGCCAAGGACGGCGCCTCGGTCGGCGTCGGCATGGGGCAGGTCAACCGCGTCGACTCCGCGAAGCTGGCCGTCGAGCGGGCGGGCGCCGAGCGCGCGCAGGGCTCGTACGCCGCGTCGGACGCGTTCTTCCCCTTCCCGGACGGCCTGGAGATCCTCGTCGAGGCCGGCGTGAAGGCCGTGGTCCAGCCCGGCGGTTCGGTCCGCGACGAGCTGGTGGTCGAGGCGGCGAAGAAGGCTGGCGTGACGATGTACTTCACGGGCACGCGGCACTTCTTCCACTGACCGTCGCTCCTGGCAGGGACCTCGGGGTCCCTGCCGGGTCGGCTACCGGGGTGTGGCGGTCGGGGCGTGCTTGACGGCTCGCTCGCAGTGCGGCCAGTCGTGGAAGTCGTGGCCGCTGCTCCACAGGCGGTGCGCCGCCCGGATGTTCCACTCCGGGTCCAGCGCCTGACGAGGTGTGCCGCCCCTTTCGCGCAGGCGGGCATCGGAGATCTGGAACAGGCCCCAGTTACGGGTGCCGTTGGTGTGGGCGGCAACCTCGCCGGCACCTACGAGGTCCGGTCCCACAAGTGGATCACCGGCAGCTGCGGCTGAGCCGGACACCTGCGTGACGGTGGCCTCCGGCCTTCCCCCGATCTGGCCGGAGACCACCTCGGGCGCCACGTTCCCACCAGCGGGTCCGACGCGGAACCTGGGAAGTCTCAGGGTCACATCGCGGCCGGAGGCGTGTACTCCTTGAGGTAGTGAGCGACGCGGTCGGCGTAGCCACGAGCCTTGGGGGGAACGCCTTTCGCGGCGTTCACCTTCTTGTAGGACGTCCGGTACGAGGCGGCGAGCAGCACCCGCCGGTCGCCCGGCAGGGAGGGGTTCAACAGCGGTTCGATGGCGCAGAGGTAGCGGCCCACGGCGGGAATGGACAGCTCGGGCGTGAGCGGCGGCCGGGGTGTCTCCTTCGCGGGGACGCCGTCGTCGCTGACCCACCAGCGCAGGATGGTCGGGGTCCAGCGGGCGATGCCGTATTCACCCGCCACCGGGTCGGACAGGCCCGGGTCGAAGTTGCTCTCCGACTTGAGCAGAGCCGCGATGAGAGCCGGGGTGACCTCCGGCTGGGCGCAGTTGTGGGCCGAGTCGACGATCAGCTTGCGGTACTTCACGGGGACGCCCTTGTCCGTACGGAGCTCGGCGGCGCCGTAACCGGCGGACGTGACGCTCTCGGCGCCCGTCTCCGCGGAGATCTTCCCGCCGTCGACGGCACCGGGGGCGGCACCTGAGGCGGCACCGGGGGCGGCCGTGCCGGCGGGGTCCCACCAGGTGGAGACGGCGTAGCCGAGCGCGGCCACCACGACCGCGGCGGCCGCGGCGGCCAGGACGGCCGTACGGCGGCGCAGCGGCATCCGGGGCGGACGCGGTGAGCGGCCCGAGCCCGCCGCCGCCTCGACCCGGCGCAGCAGGGTCTCGGTGGTGATGCGGTCGGCGTGCGTGCGAGCCAGACAGTCCCGCACGATCTCCCGCCACACCTGGGGCAGTTCCGGCGACAGACGCAGCTCGTCCGTGCCCCGCGCGTACGCGGCGGCCGCGTCCCGGCGGGCCGTCGAGGTGCCGCCGGGCAGCGGGAAGGAGTCGGCCAGGACGAGGTGGGCGAGGACCCCGAAGGCCCAGACGTCGGCGGACGGACGGATCCGGCGGCCCCGTTCGCCGATCTCCGACCAGAGCAACTCCGGCGGGGTGTAGTCAGGGGTGGAGAAGGCGGGCGTGTACGCGTGGGTGCCCTCCAGCTCCGCGGCCATGTTGAAGTCGGCCAGCCGCGCCGAACCGTCCTTCATCAACAGCACGTTGGCCGGTTTGAGATCCCCGTGCACCCAGCCCGCGCGATGCAGCTGGGCCAGCCCCTCGCAGATCTGGGCGAGCAGGACCGGGCCCGCCCCGGGCCGGGGCGAGGCGCTGAGCAGGGCGGACAGTGATCGTTCCGCCTTCTCCAGGACGAGGACCGTGGCACCGTCGAGGGTCGGGCGTCCCGGGTCGTCGACGGTGAGGGTGTCGTACATCCGGATCAGTCGCGGGCGTCTGAGCCGGCGGTACAACTCGACCTCCCGCTCGATCAGTTCGCGCAGGTGGGTCAGCTGTCTGGGGGTGCCCGTGCCGGTGGGCAGGAACTTCAGGGCGACCGTGCGGGGCAGTTCCTCGCCGCCGTCGACGTCCTGGGTGCGCCGGGCCTCGTACACGCTCCCGAACGCGCCCGTCGCGATCGGCTCGCGCACCTCCCAGACGCCGACCCGGTACCCGCGGGGCACCGGCACGGCGTACGGCTCGGTCACCGTGCCCCCCGGGCTGCCGGGGCCGTCAGGACGACGAGGTCGTCCTCCCGGACCAGGTCGAAGCGGAGCGCCAGGGACACCAGGGACTCCTTCTTGCCGTTGAGCCGGGCACCGGTCTCCGCGGTGTCCGGGCCGGGCTTGAGGCGCAGCTTGACGGCCAGGTAGTCGATGTTCCACTGCACGGTGGTGCGGGACGCCGCGGGCCAGTTCGGGCGGAGCCGGTCGACGACCTGCTCGACGGTGGGCAGCGGGGCGTGCGGTTCACCGCGCAGCCGTGGCTCGCACAGGGCGGCCAGGACCGCGAAGTAGCGCTTGGTGCGGTCGACGGAGAACGCGGGCGCGGTGGTGTCGCCGTCGAGGCCGCCCTCGGCGCGCAGATAGTCGTGGCGCGGCGCCCACACGTCGATGGCCAGCAGGTCGCCCGCCGCGGGCAGCACGATCCGCGAGAACTCGAACGGCACCGGCGCGTCCAGCCGCCCCGGACCGACCTTTATGTGCTCGCCCGCGCCCTCCGGGTTCTCCACCACGTACGTCTGGTGGCCGCAGAGGTTGCTCAGGGTCCAGAAGGCGCCCTGCGCGCTGATCACGCCCGCGCGGCGGGACACCCCGTCATGCGGGACGACGAGGTCGTTCTCACGAACGGAGCGGCCGAAGGTCAACCGCTCGCCGGGCGCGAGTCGCTGTTGTGCGCGCTGGGGCTCGTCCTCCGTGGTCGGCGGAGGTACCACGATGATGCTGTACAAGGTGCTTCTCCCCGTGCCTGACGGCTACAGAGGTCAGAGTAGGGCGACGCACCAGGGCCGTGTCCCCCTCGTGCGGGTGAGACACGGCCCTTGGACAGGAATGGCGTGAACTGTTCAGTCCGGCCAACGTCCTCAGTAGCGCGGCCGGTTGAACCAGGCCTTGCCCTTGGAGTTGCCGGCGAAGACGGCGATCAGGATGCCGAGCACCAGGTGGATTATGCCCACGAGGGTGAACGGGTACAGGCCGAGGACCGCGGTGATGACACCGAACACCAGGACCGTGACCCGCAGGCCGTTGCCGCCGGAGGTGAACTTCGTCGCCAGGAAGGCCGCCCACACCAGCCAGGCCAGCGCGAACACCGAGAAGGCCCACAGCACACCGGTCGGGTAGTCGGCGATCTGCTCGAAGGCGGCGTCGTCCTTGGCCTTGTCGATGGCCACGGCGGCGAACGCGAAGATGGCCACGCCGAGGACCTGCAGACCGACGATGACCCACAGCATCACGCGGGCCGCGCTGACCGAGCCGGGCATCGTCGTCATCGGGGCGCCGACGCCGTAGGCCTGCTGCACCGGCGGGGCCTGGGGGTAGCCGTAACCGGGCGCCTGGCCCTGCTGCTGGGGGTAGCCGTAACCCTGCTGGGGCTGCTGCGGCTGGCCCTGGGGCGCGCCGTAGGGGTTGTTCGGGTCGCCGTAACTCATGGCGGTGTTTCCTCCGTTGGTTTTCAAGTGCGGGGACGACGCACAGCCGCATCGAAGGAGGAAAGTTTCTGGATGCGGCCGTCCCCCCGATGAGCTGCCCGCGGCACTGTGCATGTCATGGTTCTGCACCCTCGTCCCGCTTGTCCAGCCGCGGTCGGCAGGCGTTGTGCAAGTGCAACATGACTGATCATGAGGGGATACGGGCGGGATATGGGCGGGCGGATGCCGCACCACCCAAAGGGGCCCTGATTGGAACCCGGGACCGGTCATCCGCGAGGATGGGGCCATGACCGCCCAGATTCTCGATGGCAAGGCCACCGCAGCCGCGATCAAGTCCGATCTGACCGCCCGCGTGGCGGCGCTGAAGGAGAAGGGCGTCACGCCCGGCCTCGGCACGATCCTCGTCGGGGAGGACCCCGGTAGCCAGAAGTACGTGGCCGGCAAGCACCGCGACTGCGCCCAGGTCGGTATCGCCTCCATCCAGCGCGAACTGCCCGCCACGGCGACGCAGGAGGAGATCGAGGCGGTCGTCCGCGAACTGAACGAGGACCCGGCCTGCACCGGCTACATCGTCCAGCTGCCGCTGCCGAAGGGCATCGACGAGAACCGGATCCTGGAGCTGATGGACCCGGACAAGGACGCCGACGGCCTGCACCCGATGAACCTCGGCCGTCTCGTCCTCAACGAGCCCGCCCCGCTGCCCTGCACCCCGAACGGCGTGCTGACCCTGCTGCGCCGCTACGGCGTGGAGATCAAGGGCGCCGAGGTCGTGGTCGTCGGCCGTGGCGTCACCATCGGCCGCCCCATGCCGCTGCTGCTGACCCGCCGCAGCGAGAACGCCACGGTGACCCAGTGCCACACCGGCACCCGTGACCTGGCCGCGCACCTGAGGCGCGCGGACATCATCGTCGCCGCGGCCGGTTCCGCCCACCTGATCCGCGCGCAGGACGTGAAGCCCGGCGCGGCCGTCCTCGACGTCGGGGTCTCCCGCAGCGCCGAGGGCAAGATCGTCGGCGATGTGCACCCGGACGTCGCCGAGGTGGCCGGTTTCATCTCCCCCAACCCGGGCGGCGTCGGTCCGATGACCCGGGCGCAGCTGCTCGTCAACGTGGTCGAGGCGGCGGAGCGCAGTGTCGGCTGAGGGCACGTCCGGCAACCCGGCGTCCGGCAACCCGGCGTCCGACGACCGGGCGCCGCGGGACATCGCGTCCCCGCCCGACGGCGCTGAGAGCGTCGACCCCACCGCGAGCGGGGACGACGCCGAGACCGCCGAGCGCGTCGAGAGCGCCGAGAAGGTCGAGAAGGCAGCGGAAGTCCAGGACGTGGACGGAGCCGAGGCCGTCGACGACATCGAGGTGCGGGACCCGATCAGCGCGCCCGACGCCGAGGGGCACCCGCGCCGGGTGACCCGGCGGTTCCCGCTGTTCACCAGGGACACCGCGCGCCCCGAGGGTGGCGGCCGGGCCGCACCCCGCGACGCCCCGGCGCCCGCGAGGCAGTGGCCGATCCTCGCCGTCCTGTCGACGGTCGGACTCGGACTGCTGCTGACCGCCCTCGACCTGTTCCGCGTCGGAATCCTGCTGATCGGCGTCGCGCTGCTGGCCGGCGGGATCCTGCGCTGGCTGCTGCCGGACGTCGGCATGCTCGCCGTCCGCTCCCGCTTCACCGACATCGTCACCTACGGCGTGCTCGGCGGCGCGATCGCGTTGCTGGCGCTGATGGTGCAGCCGAACCCGTGGCTGGTGATCCCGTTCCTGAAGGACACCCTGCACTTCACGGTCAGCGGCTAGTGCCGCGGCACTAGGACGGCACGGAAGACCTTCTCCGACCTCACACACCTGACGGCGGCCCGTCCTCCTCCGGGAAGGAACGGGCCGCCGCCGTTGTTCTCACCCGGCCCGGAGGGCGTGCGACGGTGCGCCCTCTTGGCCACGATGCACCCGTGCGCCCCCGGCCCGGGAACTGAGATCCTGAGTACGCGCATCCCTGTGGGTAGCCACAACGGGGACTCGGCGGAGGGCAGCACGCACGGGGGAACGCGCGGGACAACCAGCACCAACCGGGGGGAAGAGGGGAAGCAATGCCTCGTTGGAAGGCTTTGCCGGACGAACTGGATCCGCAGGTCCGAGAGTTCGCGAGCCAGTTGCGTCGGCTCGTGGACCGCAGTGGCCTCAGCATCGCGGCGGTGGCGGACCGCACGGGCTACAGCAAGACGTCCTGGGAGCGTTATCTGAACGGCCGGCTCCTCGCGCCGAAGGGCGCGATCGTCGCGCTGGCCGAGGTCACCGGCACCAATCCCATTCATCTGACCACGATGTGGGAGCTCGCCGAACGTGCCTGGAGCCGCTCGGAGATGCGCCACGACATGACCATGGAGGCCATCCGGATCTCCCAGGCGCGGGCCGCGCTCGGCGAGTTCGGCGGCGACGTCGTCGCGCCCCCGGCCAGTGCCAAGGCGACCGGAACGGCCCGCAGAAGCGGCAGCACAACGGTCAGACCGGGCATCGCCGGACCGGCCGGGGTGGCCCCGACCGTGCCTCCCCAGCCGACGGCACCGGAGGTCCAGGACTCGACCGGCGTCGTACGGGAGATACCGCCCCCGGCCGGTACCAGCGGGACTGCGGGCGGGTCGTCCGTCGGCGGGTCGAGTGGGTCGAGCGGATCGAACGGGTCGTCCGACGGCGGGTCGCCCGGGTCGCCCGGGTCGAGCGACTCGTCCGCCGATGGGTCGACGGACTCGTCGGGAACCCCCTCCGGCGGCACCCCGGAGATATCGGCGAAGCAGAACTCCTGGGGGCTGGCGGGCTACCAGGGCCCGTCGGCGGGTGGTGGCCGACGTGCGGCCGGGGCGGCGCCGCCCGCTCCGGCCCCCTCGCCGCCGGTGCCCCCGTCGCCCTCTCCCGCGCCCCCCTCGTCGACCTCGGCGGACGGTACGGCGTGGAACCCGGCGCCGGCGGGCCCGCACGGCGGACCCCCGCAGGGGCCCCGGCCAGGTGCCCGCCCGTCCGGCGGGCCGAGCCGTAAGCAGCGGCTGACCATGTTCCTCGCGGGCGTGGTCGGTGTACTGGTCGTGGTCGCCGCCGCGTTCTACCTCACCAAGGGCGGCGACAAGAAGCAGGAAGCGGCGCCCTCGCCCTCCCCGTCCGTGAGTACCAACGCCGACCTGCCGCCCGGGGTGAAGTGCAGCGGTGCCTCGTGCACCGGCAAGGACGCGGAGAGCATGGGCTGCAGCGGCGATCTTGTGACCACCGCCAAGTCCCTGACCGTCGGCGCGAGTGTCGTCGAGGTCCGCTACAGCAAGGCCTGCGGCGCGGCCTGGGGACGTATCACGCAGGCCGCACCGGGCGACGAGGTGCGGCTGACCGCGGGAAAGACCACGCAGAGCGGGAACATCACGGTCGCCGGGGACACCATCGCGTACACGCCGATGGTGGCCGTGAAGGACGCCGGCGAGGCCAGGGCGTGCGCGATACTCGCCGCGGGACAGCAGGGATGCACCACCTGAGTCGGGGTACCCCCGCGGGTCGGCAGAAAATTTCCGGGAGCCCTACGCATGGTTCCCGGAAACCCGGGCACGCGACCCTTACCCCCACGGGAGTCCGGAGACGGAACCCCCGCACGGCGGCCGCCTTCGTCCCCCTCTCCCGGACGGGCGGCCGCCGCTTTTCGTGGACCGCACCGGGCTCTGTGGGCTGGGCCACATGGCCCCGGACGTCCGGGATCCCGGATGCGCGATAGCCTGGCCGTTGATCTCTCTTGACGCCAAGAGATCGATCAAACGTCCGGGGCAGGGACGCCCCACCGCCAGCTGTCATACGGAGAACGCCATGACCCGCACTCCCGTGAACGTCACCGTCACCGGCGCGGCCGGCCAGATCGGTTACGCCCTGCTCTTCCGCATCGCCTCCGGCCAGCTGCTCGGCGCGGACGTGCCGGTCAGGCTCCGCCTCCTGGAGATCACCCCCGCGCTGAAGGCCGCCGAGGGCACCGCCATGGAACTGGACGACAGCGCGTTCCCGCTGCTCCAGGGCATCGACATCACGGACGACCCGAACGTCGCCTTCGACGGCACCAACGTCGCCCTCCTGGTGGGCGCCCGCCCGCGCACCAAGGGCATGGAGCGCGGTGACCTGCTCTCCGCCAACGGCGGCATCTTCAAGCCGCAGGGCAAGGCCATCAACGACAACGCCGCGGACGACATCAAGGTCCTGGTCGTCGGCAACCCGGCCAACACCAACGCCCTGATCGCCCAGGCCGCCGCCCCGGACGTACCGGCCGAGCGGTTCACCGCGATGACCCGCCTGGACCACAACCGCGCGCTGACCCAGCTCGCGAAGAAGACGGGCTCCACGGTCGCCGACATCAAGCGCCTGACCATCTGGGGCAACCACTCCGCGACCCAGTACCCGGACATCTTCCACGCCACGGTCGCCGGCAAGAACGCCGCCGAGGTCGTGAACGACGAGAAGTGGCTCGCCGAGGACTTCATCCCGACCGTCGCCAAGCGCGGCGCCGCGATCATCGAGGCCCGTGGCGCGTCCTCGGCCGCCTCCGCCGCCAACGCCGCCATCGACCACGTGTACACCTGGGTCAACGGCACCGCCGAGGGCGACTGGACCTCCATGGGCATCCCGTCGGACGGTTCCTACGGCGTCCCGGAGGGCCTGATCTCCTCCTTCCCGGTCACCACGAAGGACGGCCAGTACGAGATCGTCCAGGGCCTGGACATCAACGAGTTCTCCCGCGCCCGGATCGACGCCTCCGTCCAGGAGCTCACCGAGGAGCGCGAGGCGGTCCGCGGCCTCGGCCTCATCTGAGCCGTACTCCACGGTTCTCGCACGACCCCGCACGGGCCCCGCTCCGGTTTCGGCCGGAACGGGGCCCGTGCTCCGTCCTGGGCACGTCCTCGTCCGGACCTCCCCGTTCGGATGCTCCTTGACGTTCCGGTTCCCCCGCTCCCTCCCGTCCCTCTATGCTGATTGTTTGTCAACAACACGGTGAACAAGGGTTTTCCACGCATCGGGGGAGCGGCGTGAGTACCGCATACGTGCCTCAGCAACCACAGTCGACGGACAACGGCGCCCCACCGGCGCCCTCGGCGCCACCGCACCCGCCCACTCCGCCGCACGCCAGCGAGGCGAGCCGGCTGCTGTGCGCGGGCGCCTATGTGGACTCCGGTTACCGGGACCGGGTCATCGAACAACTCCACCTCAACGAGCAGCGGATCGTCGCGCCCTCGCTCGGCTTCGACGCGGCCCGCGTCCTCGCGCACGCCCTGCGGGCCCGGCGCCAGGAGCTGCTGTGGGCGGGACTGGTGCTGTTCCTGTGGGTGGTGGGGCTGCCCATGACCGGCGGTCTGATGGCGGGTTTCATCGGACCGAGTCTGGCGCTCGCCCTGGCCGGCTGGGTCCGCGGCCGCGCCGCCGATCCGCCCGTGTACCGGCGGCTTTCGGCCTTCCTGCTCCGCTGGTGGGGCCGCCTCAGTTTCGCCATGTTCCTGGTGATCATGCTGATGGCCGCGTTCGGCGGCAAGGACGAGGACCCGTACTCGTCCCAGTACGGCTCGTCCGGCTACGACTCGTACGGCGACAGCTCCAGCGCCTCCGACTTCGTCTTCCCCAACCCCTCCCAGGTCAGCGCCATGATCGAGCCGTGGCGGGCCTGGCTCGCGTTCGGCCTGTTCGCGCTGGTCACCCTGTGCCTGGTGGCGCAGCGGGCCCAGTTCGCCAGGATGATGTCCGCCGAACTGTCCCCGACGGGATTCGCGGACGCCGCGGGTGACCCGGCGGAGCAGGCCGAGGGGCAGCGCTTCCAGCGGCTGAAGGAACGCATCCGCGTCGAACAGCACGCGCCGCTGATCATGTATCACGAGGCCCGGCCGTTCTGCGGGACGGGCGACGCCTACGAGACCTGGGTGCTGGCGGTCGAACTCCGTCCCGACGGCATGAAGAAGCAGCAGCCGATCAGCAACCGCACGGTCCTGGAGAAGATCCGCCCGCTGCTCGAACAGCTGCGGCTGCCCGCCGAGTTCGCCGGACACACCGTGCGTGACCGGCTGCGGTGGCTGGAGATCGACGAGTGCGTGTTCCTGCCCGCCGAGGGACTCATGCGGCGCGAGGAGGCGCCGTACAACGAGCGGGCCTTCGAGGAACACCGGGTCCGGGCGGTCGAGGAGGGCGCCGAGAAGCGGCGGCACTTCCTGCGCATCCGGGTCGGCGGCTGGGAGGAGGAGCTGGTCGTCACGGTGTTCGTGCGCATCCACACCCAGGGCCGCATGCTCATGCTGGAGATCGCCCCGCACGTGCTGCTGCCGGTGCGCGAGGAGTTCAAGGACGCCGACCGTGTCGCCCACGCCTTCCGCCACAACCACGTGGTCGGCAAGGCCGCCTGGGGGATCGCCCGCCTGCCCGGATCCGCGGCCCGCTCCCTGGTCACGCTGGGCAAGGGCGTCGTCTACGGCTGGCGGCTGCTGACCGGCGGATACGCGGGCGCGCTGCCCGACGGACCGGCCCTGTCGGTGCGGGAACTGGGGTCGGCGCGCGTCGGGTCCACATTCCAGGACATGGATGTGTCCCGCTACCTCAAGAGCGTGCAGGACCGGGTCGCCCACGGGGTGCGGGCCGCGCTCGAGGAATCCGGTTACCGGACCGGCGAGTTCGTCCAGAAGATCGTCAACATCAGCGGCGGCGGAGTGAACATCGAGGGCGGCGTGGAGGGCAGCACCTTCGCCGTGGGCAGCCACGCGAAGGCCTCGTCGTCCACACCCGCGGCCGCCTCGGATCCCGCCACGCCCGCCACGCCCGCCACTCCTTCCGCTACGACTTCCGGCGGCGTCGCGCCGCAGAAGGGATCCGACTCCGATGGCAACGGATGAGCCCAACGTCAGCATCAGCGGCGGTGTCTCGAAGAGCACCTTCGCCATCGGCAGCCACGCGCACGCCGAGAGCCACCACGGCACGACCCCGCCGCGCGACCAGGCCGCCGAGGAACTGCTGGCCGCCGTACGGGAGTTGCGTGCCGACCTGACCCGAGTGCGGGCCAGCGACGAGACGGCGGCGTTGGACGCGGCGCTCGCGGACACCGAGGACGAGATCACCCGCACCGGGACATCGTCGCCGTCGCGCCTCGACCGCCTGCGGCAACTCCTCCAGGACTCCCAGGCCCTGGTCGGTCTGATCGCCTCGGCCGGAGCCGTGGCCGGCCTTCTGAACATCTGAGCGCGGCCGAGGCCGCAGAACGGGGAGGGACGCGATGAGCGGGGGAGCACGGTACTGGAACGAGGAGACCCAACGCTGGGAGGACGCCGCGGGCCCAGGCACGGCACCCACCCCGGTCACGCCTCCGCCCCCGGCCCGTCCGGGGTTCGCGCCCAGGGACCCGGGCGTCGGGACGGGCTCGGTGGGCGGCGAGGAGACGGTGCGCGGTGAGGATCCCGCGTCCGGTGCGGCAGCCTCCCCCGACGGGCCCGCCCCGGCTGCCGTATCGCCGTCGCCCGCCCCCACCCCACCCCCCGCCCCCGTCGGCTGGCCGGGATCCGGCGGCCAGAACGGCTGGCACAGCCCGGTGGGTGCCGGTGCCGCTGCCGCTGATGTGGCGTGGTCCCCGACCGAGGTGTCCGGCCAGGGCCCGGCCCTGTCGCAGTCGGGAGGTGGCGGCGACGGCGCCTGGCCCGCCACGACCTGGCCGCCCGCCGGTCAGCCCGCCGTGCCCGCCCCGGCCCGGGGAATGAGCCGTCGGCTCGTGTGGTCCGTGGTGGCCGGGGCGGCCGCTGTCGGTGTCGCCGTGAGCCTGGTGCTGACCCTGGTGGTTTCCGGGGACGACAAGGACAAGCCGTCGGTCGCGGCGAGCGGGTCCGAGTCGTCACCGCCGGCCGAGGTCTCGCAGCAGAGCGACCCCGCTCCGACGGACACCGAGGAGACGGCGTCCCCGTCCCCCTCGACCTCCGCGCTCCCCGCGGGATGGGAGTGGTACGAGGACCGGGAGGGATTCCGGATCGCGCGGCCCGAGGGCTGGACTCGCGGCACGAAGGCCTCCCAGTTCGGCATGGCCGTCGTCAACTACCGCAGCGCGGACCGTGAGCACCGGCTGCAGATCTACCAGGTGGCCGAGGAGTCCCCGGCCGCCTCGTTCGACCTGTTCCTGTCCGACCAGACCGTCAAGGCGGCCGGTTTCAGGGAAATCTCCCTGGACACCCTGGATGACGGGGAGTTCATCGGCTCACGACTGGAGTACACCGCAGACAGCATCAAGGGCGAGCCCGACATCGGCACCTGGCACGTCTACGACGAGCGTTTCGTAGCGGCGGACGGCAGCATCTACGCCATAGCCGCCTACGGCCCCGACGCGAACGGCGGCGAGGACGAGTTGGAGCTGCTCACCACCGCCGTGGACCACTTCTGTCCGCCCTACGCCTGTGACCCGGCGGCGATCGACTGAGTCACGGCCTTCCACAGTTCAGATGTGCGCCTTATGTCACCTTTGTCTGAAAGGTCAGTGACACGGCGCACTTTCGGCCAGGGATTGCGCATGCAATGCCTTCCTGGGGGCATGCGATCCCGGTCCCGGTGAGTGACACACGCCTGACGCAGGGGCGCTGAACAGGAACGGAAGGCAATACCGATCATGGCGGACAGAGTGGAACTCCAGGCGCGGAAGACCATCCACGCGGACGGAGAGTGGCGTGAAGCCGTCTCCGGCGCCACGCGCGAGATCCTCGACCCCGCGGACGCCCTGCCGTTCGCCGTGGTCGCGGAAGGCGACGAGAAGGACACCGACCTGGCGGTCGCGGCGGCCCGCCGGGCCTTCGACCGGGGTGACTGGCCCGGCACACCGGTCACCGAACGCGCCGCGCTGCTGCGCCACGTCGCCGATCTCCTCGTACGCGACCGTGCCGAACTCGGTCTGCTGGAGAGCCGGGACGCGGGCAAGACCATCGAGGAGGGCTGCGTCGACATCGACTGTGTCGCGGACGCCTTCCGCTACTTCGCCGACCTGGTCGCGGGTGAGTCGCCCGGCCGGGTGGTCGACGCGGGCTCGCCCGACATCCACAGCGTGGTCGTCCATGAGCCGATCGGCGTCTGCGCGCTGATCACCCCGTGGAACTACCCCCTCCTCCAGGCGAGCTGGAAGATAGCCCCGGCGCTCGCGGCCGGAAACACCTTCGTGGTCAAGCCGAGCGAGATCACCCCCCTCACGACGATCGCCCTGATCGACCTGCTGACCGAGGCGGGGCTGCCCGCCGGAGTCGCGAACATCGTCACCGGCCCCGGCCACTCGGTCGGCGCCCGCCTCGCCGAGCACCCCGACGTCGACCTCGTCTCCTTCACCGGTGGCCTGGTCAGCGGCACCAAGGTGGCCCAGGCCGCCGCGCCGAGCGTCAAGAAGGTCGCCCTCGAACTCGGCGGCAAGAACCCCAACGTCGTCTTCGCCGACGCCTGCGCCACCGACGAGGCCTTCGACACCGCCGTCGACCAGGCCCTCAACGCGGCCTTCATCCACAGCGGCCAGGTCTGCTCGGCGGGCGGCCGGCTCATCATCGAGGAGTCGGTCCGGGACCGCTTCGTCGCCGAACTGGCCCGCCGGGCGGACCGTATCCGCCTCGGACGCGGCACCGAGGACGGCGTCGAGTGCGGCCCCCTCGTCTCCGAGCAGCAACGCGCCAAGGTGGAGGGGTACGTCGAGTCCGCCCTGAAGGAGGGCGCGGTGCTGCGCTCCGGCGGCAAGCGCCCCGAGCCGTCCCCGCAGCGGCCCGAGCAGGGCTACTTCTACGAGCCGACCGTCCTCGACCACTGCCACCGCGAGATGCGGGTCGTCCGGGAGGAGGTCTTCGGGCCGGTCCTCACCGTCGAGACGTTCCGCACCGAGGACGAGGCCGTCACCCTCGCCAACGACACCGAGTACGGACTCGCGGGCGCCGTGTGGACCACCGACGCCGGCCGGGCCCGCAGGGTCGCGGGCCGCCTGCGCCACGGCACCGTCTGGATCAACGACTTCCACCCCTACCTCCCGCAGGCCGAGTGGGGCGGCTTCGGCAAGAGCGGAGTGGGCCGCGAACTCGGCCCCGCCGGACTCGCGGAGTACCGCGAGGCGAAGCACGTCTACCAGAACCTCGCCCCGAAGCCCGTCCGCTGGTTCGGCGGCTGATCACCACCTCCGCTGGTTCGGCGGCCGAGCCCACCTCTCGGCCGCCCCTGAGCCCAGGCCCCCCGCCCAGGCCACCCCGAGCCCAGGCCACCGAAGCCCTGGCCCCGCAAGCCCCAGGAGTACCCCCCATGCCCGAGAACCCACCTGTCTACGACTATGTCGTCATCGGCGGCGGCACCGCAGGCTCCGTCATAGCCTCCCGCCTCACCGAGAACCCCGACGTCACCGTCGCCGTCATCGAGGGCGGCCCCAGTGACGTCGACCGCGACGACGTGCTGACCCTGCGCCGCTGGATGGGTCTGCTCGGCGGCGAACTCGACTACGACTACCCCACCACCGAACAGCCACGCGGCAACTCGCACATCCGGCACAGCCGAGCCCGGGTCCTCGGCGGCTGCTCCTCGCACAACACCCTGATCGCCTTCAAGCCGCTGCCGTCCGACTGGGACGAGTGGGAGGCGGCCGGCGCCAAGGGCTGGGGCGCGGTGCCGATGGAGGCGTACTACGCGCGGCTGAAGAACAACGTCGTCCCGGTCGACGAGAAGGACCGCAACGCCATCGCCCGCGACTTCGTGGACTCCGCGCAGAAGGCGCTGGAGGTCCCCCGCATCGAGGGCTTCAACAAGAAACCGTTCAACGACGGCGTCGGGTTCTTCGACCTCGCCTACCACCCCGAGAACAACAAGCGCTCCAGCGCCTCGGTGGCGTATCTCCACCCGGTGATGGACGAGCGGCCCAACCTCCACATCATGCTGGAGACCTGGGCCTACCGGCTGGAGCTGAACGGCACCCGCGCCGAGGGCGTGCACGTCCGCACCAAGGACGGCGAGGAGATCCTGGTCCGGGCCGGCAAGGAGGTGCTGCTGTGCGCGGGCGCCGTCGACTCGCCCCGGCTGCTGCTGCACTCCGGCATCGGGCCCAAGGAAGATCTGGTCAAACTGGGCATCCCCGTCGTGCACGACCTGCCCGGCGTCGGCGAGAACCTGCTCGACCACCCCGAGTCGGTGATCGTCTGGGAGACGAACGGACCCATCCCCGAGAACTCCGCGATGGACTCCGACGCGGGCCTGTTCGTGCGCCGCGACCCCGAACACCAGGGCCCCGACCTGATGTTCCACTTCTACCAGATCCCGTTCACGGACAACCCGGAACGCCTGGGCTACGAACGCCCCGCGCACGGCGTCTCGATGACCCCGAACATCCCCAAGCCCAAGAGCCGCGGCCGTCTCTACCTGACCAGCGCCGACCCGTCGGTGAAGCCCGCCCTGGACTTCCGCTACTTCACCGACGAGGACGACTACGACGGCCGCACCCTCGTCGACGGGATCAAGATCGCCCGTGAGATCGCCAAGACCGAGCCGCTGGCCGGCTGGCTCAAGCGCGAGGTGGCGCCGGGCCCGCAGGTCACCGACGACGAGGAGCTGAGCGAGTACGCCCGCAAGGTCGCGCACACCGTCTACCACCCGGCGGGGACCTGCCGTATGGGATCGGCCGACGACCCACTGGCCGTCGTCGACCCCCAACTGAAAATTCGCGGTCTGGACGGCATCCGGATCGCCGACGCGTCCGTCTTCCCGACCATGACCGCGGTGAACCCGATGATCGGGGTGCTCATGGTCGGCGAGAAGGCGGTTGAACTGATCGGAGGCGACGCCTGATGGCGCTCACTGTTCCCACCCGCAAGCCCCCCACGGACGACTCGGCCACCCCCGTCTTCTCGGTGGACGGCCTCTGGAAGGTCTTCGGACCGAAGGCCGACAGCGTCCCCGCCGACCCTGAGCTCGCCGCGCTGGAGCCCGCCGAGCTGCGTTCCCGTACCGGGTGCACGGCCGCCGTCCGGGACGTCTCCTTCGACGTGCGCAAGGGTGAGGTCTTCGTCGTCATGGGCCTGTCCGGCTCCGGCAAGTCCACCCTGGTGCGCTGCCTGACCCGGCTGATCGAGCCGACCGCCGGCACCATAGCCATCGACGGCGAGGACGTCCGGGCCATGGACCGGGCCCGGCTGCGTGAACTGCGCCGCCACCGCGCCGCGATGGTCTTCCAGCACTTCGGCCTGCTCCCGCACCGCTCGGTCCTCGACAACGTGGCCTACGGCCTGGAGATCCAGGGCGTCGGCCGCGCCGAGCGCCGGGCCCGCGCCAAGGACATCGTCGCCAAGGTCGGCCTGGAGGGCATGGAGCAGCGCCGCCCGGGCCAGCTCTCCGGCGGCCAGCAGCAGCGCGTCGGACTGGCCCGCGCGCTCGCCGTCGACCCCCAGGTCCTGCTGTTCGACGAGCCGTTCAGCGCGCTCGACCCGCTGATCCGGCGCGACATGCAGGAGGAGGTCGTACGGCTGCACCGCGAGGAGGGCCGCACGATGGTCTTCATCACCCACGACCTCAGCGAGGCACTCAAGCTGGGCGACCGCATCGCGCTGATGCGCGACGGACAGGTGGTGCAGCTGGGCACCCCGGAGGAGATCGTCGGCTCGCCGGCCGACGACTACGTACGCGAGTTCGTCCGGGACGTTCCCCGCGAGCAGGTCATGACGGTCCGTACGGCCATGCGTCCCGGGGACTGCGGCAACTCGGCGCACCCGGGCGCGCTCGCCGCGGACGCCGTGGTCGCCGAGGCCATCAGGGTCGTCGCCCGCAGCCACGAGCCGGCCTGCGTCGTGGAGGACGGCCGGTGTCTGGGGGTCGTCGATCACGAACGGCTCCTGGATGTCGTGGCCGGAACGGAGCTCGGCAAGGAGGCTGTCTGACATGGCAACGGTCACCGCAGCCGCCCCCCGGGTCTCCCTTCCCGGCGTTCTCAAACGACGTGCCGTCGCCAAGCTCGCCCTGCTGGCCCTCGCCGCCGCGATCCTCGTGCCGCTGGCGAACGCCCGCTGGGCAAGCGGAAGTTGGCCCGGCGCGCTCACCGTCGACCTCACCGAGCCGCTGACCAAAACCAGCGACTGGATCATCAACAACCGGGACAGCCACCCGCTGTTCCTCTACTTCTTCGGCTACATCAGCAACGCGGTGGTGCTCTCCGTACGCGCCGTGTACCTGGTGCTGCTCGGCGTCGGCTGGGCCGGGGTCACCGCGATCGGCGGGCTGGTCGCCTGGCGGGTCGCCGGAGTGAAGCTCGCCGCCGGCACCGCCGCCGCGTTCCTCGCCTGCGGGCTGCTCGACATGTGGATCCCCACCATGCAGACGCTCGCCCTGATGGTCGTGGCGGTCCTCGCCTCGGTCGTCGTGGGTGCCGTGCTGGGACTCGCCGCCGGGCTGTCCGACCGGATGGACCGCATCCTGCGTCCGGTCCTGGACACCATGCAGGTGCTGCCCGCCTTCGCCTACCTCCTCCCGGTGGTCCTGGTCTTCGGCATCGGCGTCCCCGCGGCCGTCCTGGCCACCGTCGTCTACGCCGCCCCGCCGATGGCCCGCCTCACCTCGCTCGGCCTGCGCGGCGCCGACAAGGGAGTGCTGGAGGCGGTCGAGTCGCTGGGCTCCACCGCCCGCCAGCGCCTGCTGACCGCCCGGCTCCCGCTGGCCCGCAAGGAACTCCTGCTCGGCCTCAACCAGACGATCATGATGGCGCTGTCCATGGCCGTCATCGCGTCGGTGATCGGCGCCGGCGGCCTCGGTGACCGGGTCTACCAGGCCCTCGCCTCCGTCGACGTGGGCGCGGCCCTGGCGGCCGGCATCCCGATCGTGCTGCTCGCCGTCGTCCTCGACCGCATCACGTCCGCGGCGGGCGAGCGGTCCGACGACACCGGGCGATCGGGCCGCGCGGGATGGGCGTACGCGCTCCTCGCCGCCGTCGCGGTCGCCGTGGCCGGACGGCTGCTGGGCCGTCTGGACTGGCCCGAGACCTGGACCCTCAACATCGCCGAGCCGGTCAACCGGGTCGTCGACTGGATGACCGCGCACCTGTACTCCGGGGTCCCCGTGGTCGGCGGCACCGCCGACTGGGCGGGCCACTTCACCACCTGGGTCCTCGACCCCGTCCGGGACGGCTTGCAGGGGCTGCCCTGGTGGTCGGTGCTGCTCATCGTCGCCGCGCTGGCCTGGGTGATCGGCACCTGGCAGACCGCGCTCACCGCGGTCCTCGCGATGGCCGGCATCGGTGTCCTCGGCGTGTGGAAGCCGTCCCTGGACACGCTGTCCCAGGTGCTGGCGGCGGTCGCCGTCACCCTCGTCCTGGGATTCGCGACCGGTATCACGGCGGCCCGCAGCGAACGCTTCGAGCGGATGCTGCGGCCCGTCCTGGACGTCTGCCAGACCATGCCGCAGTTCGTGTACCTGATCCCGGTCGTCGCCCTGTTCGGTGTCGGCCGTGCCCCCGCCGTCGCGGCGGCCGTGGTCTACGCCCTGCCCGCCGTCGTCCGCATCACCGTCCAGGGGCTGCGTCAGGTCGACCCGGCCGCGATGGAGGCGTCGCGCTCGCTGGGCGCCAGCAGCGGCCAGCAACTGCGTCAGGTGCAACTCCCGCTGGCCCGGCGGTCCCTGCTGCTCGCTGTCAACCAGGGCGTGGTCCTGGTCCTCGCCGTCGTCATCATCGGCGGCCTGGTCGGCGGAGGCGCGCTCGGCTACAACGTGGTCTTCGGCCTCGCCCAGGGCGACCTGGCGACCGGTCTGGTGGCCGGCGCCGCGATCGTCTGCCTCGGCCTGATGCTCGACCGGGTGACCCAGCCGACCGAACGCCGCGCCAGGAAGGGAGCGTGACATGCGACTTCGTACGCATGCCGTAGTGGGCTCCCTGCTGCTGGTGACCGTGACCGGCTGCGGTGCCGCCGACATGACCAAGCAGGCCTCGCCGTTCGCCAACGCCCAGGGCTCCAAGACCGTGACCCTCTCGGTCCAGTCCTGGGTGGGAGCGCAGGCCAACGTGGCCGTGGCCCAGTACCTCCTGCAACACAAGCTCGGCTACCGCGTCGACACCGTCCAGGTCGACGAGGTGCCCGCCTGGGACGCGCTCAGCCAGGGCCGCGTCGACGCGATCCTGGAGGACTGGGGCCACCCCGAGCAGGAGCAGCGGTACGTCAAGGACAAGAAGACGATCGCGCGGGGCGGTGGGCTCGGCGTGACCGGGCACATCGGCTGGTACGTCCCGACGTACTTCGCCAAGCAGCACCCGGACGTCACCAACTGGAAGAACCTCAACAAGTACGCCTCCCAGTTCCGTACTCCGGAGAGCGGCGGCAAGGGCCAGCTGATGGACGGCTCGCCCTCCTACGTCACCAACGACCAGGCGCTGGTGAAGAACCTGAAGCTCGACTACCAGGTCGTCTTCGCCGGTTCGGAGGCTGCCCAGATCACCCAGATGAGACAGTTCGCCAAGGAGAAGAAGCCCTTCCTGACGTACTGGTACGCCCCGCAGTGGCTGTTCAAGAAGGTCCCGATGACCGAGGTGAAGCTGCCCCCCTACAAGGAGGGCTGCGACGCCGACCCGGCGAAGATCACCTGCGCCTATCCGCACACCCCGCTGCAGAAGTACCTCAACACGGACTTCGCGAAGGACGGCGGCAAGGCGGCGGCCCTGCTGAAGAAGTTCAACTGGACGACCGAGGACCAGAACGAGGTCTCCCTGATGATCGCCGACCAGAAGATGTCGCCCGAGGACGCGGCGAAGAAGTGGGTGGACAGCCACGAGTCCACCTGGAAGGCGTGGCTGTCCTGAGCCCTATTACCGCAACCGCGCGGCGATCTCCCGCAGTGCTCGGGCGGTCTGCCGCTGGAGTCCCGGTCCGAACGTGACCCGGGTGGCCCCTCGTGCGCCGAGTTCGGCGGGCGAGGGGCCCTCGCCGATCTGCGCCCCCGCGTTGACCGGACCCTGGATCCCGGCCCGCAGCAGCGGCAGGACGTCGGGCGGGGCGTCGATCGGGTACACGCAGTCGGCGCCGGCGGCGACGTACAACGCGGCCCGCTCGATGGCCCGGTCCGGATCGGCGACTCCGTGGGCGAAGGTGTCGATGCGCGCGTTCACGAAGAGCCGGTCGGCCGCCGCGGACCGCACCTCGGCGAGCCAGTCGGCCTGGGCTCGCGGGTCCTTGAGGACACCGTCGACGGAGTCCTCCAGGTTGCATCCGACGGCTCCCGTCTCCAGAAGTCGCTCCACCAGTTCCTTCGGCGGCAGCCCGTACCCGCTCTCTACGTCCGCCGACACCGGCACGTCCACTGCCCGGACGATCCGCGCGACGGCCGCGAACATCTCGTCGGCCGGAGTCTGTCCGTCCGCGTAGCCGAGGGAGGCGGCGACTCCGGCGCTGGGCGTCGCGAGCGCCGGGAAGCCGGCGTCGGCCAGCACCCGGGCACTGGCCGCGTCCCAGGGGCCCGGCAGGACGAGGGGATCCCCGGGAAGGCGGCCTCGGTGCAGTCTCCGGAACGTCTCGACCTTGCTCACGGCGTGTAACCCCCCGGCGGGATCCGGCGGCCGACCATCACCCGGTTCCAGTTGTTGATGGCGACGATCAGCCCGACGAGGTGGGCGAGTTCGACGTCGTCGAAGTGCCGGGCGGCCCGGTCGTACACCTCGTCGGGCACGAACCCGTCCGTCAGGAGGGTCACCGCCTCCGTCAGCGCCAGCGCGGCCCGCTCCCGCTCGTCGAAGGCGTCCCCCGCCTCCTCCCAGGCGGCCAGCAGACCGAGCTGCCGCTCACCCACCCCGTGCTCGCGGGCGATCGTGAGGTGCATGTCGAGGCAGAACGCGCAGTGGTTGACCTGCGAGGCCCGGATCACCACCAGCTCGGCGAGCGCGGGGTCGCCGAGGCCCTTCTTCGCGGCGGCACTGAGGGCGGACATGGCCCGGCCGATCGCCGGGTCGAGCAGCCGGGTGCGAACGGTCACTTGTACTGTCCTGGGTGGTAGTGGCCCGGCACCCGGCGGCAGGTCACGCCGAACCGGTTCCAGGCGTTGATCACGGTGATCGCGGCGATCAGCCGGGCCAGCTCCGCCTCCTCGAAATGCTTGGCGGCCTTCTCGTACACCTCGTCCGGTACGAAGCCGTCCGTCAGGACCGTCACGGCCTCCGTCAGCTCCAGCGCCGCGAGTTCCTTCTCGGTGTAGAAGTGCCCGGACTCCTCCCAAGCGCCGAGCTGGATGATCCGCTCGACGCTCTCCCCGGCGGCGAGCGCGTCCTTGCTGTGCATGTCGAGGCAGAACGCGCAGTGGTTGATCTGCGAGGCGCGGATCTTCACCAGCTCCAGCAGTTTCGTGTCGAGCCCCTGCCCGGCCGCCGCGTCCAGCCGGACCATCGCCTTGAACACGTCCGGGGCGAGCGTGGCCCAGTCCAGGCGGGGGGTGTGCTCAGGGGCGTACTCGGCGGTCGTCATCGTGTCGCCGTTCGTCGTCATGTTCTCGACCCTAGGAGCAAGGCAGCCCAGAGGTATGGTCCATTCCCATGGCAAAACCCTGGGCCACTTTCGGCGTCGACCTGCACCTCGAACCGACCGGTTCCGGCCTGCGCAGGAGTCTGACCGACGCGTTGCGGGAGGCGGTCCGCTCCGGCCGGCTGGCCCCCGGTACCCGGCTGCCGTCCTCCCGTGCGCTCGCCGCCGACCTGGGCATCGCCCGCAACACGGTCGCCGACGCGTACGCCGACCTGGTCGCCGAGGGCTGGCTGACGGCCCGGCAGGGTTCGGGAACGCGGGTCGCCACCGGGGCGGCGCCTCGCACGACCCCCGGGCGGCGGGACACGGTGCCCGGGCCGCCGACCGGTGCGGCACGCCGGCCCCGCGCGTCCGCCCGGCCCGCGTACGACCTGCGTCCAGGCTTCCCCGACCTCGCCTCGTTCCCGCGTACGCAGTGGCTCAGGGCCGCGCGCCGCGCCCTGACCGCGGCCCCGTACGACGCCTTCGGCTACGGCGACCCCCGCGGCCGCGCGGAGTTGCGTGCCGCGCTCGCCGGTTACCTGGCCCGGGCGCGGGGAGTGCGCGCCGACCCCGAACGGATCGTGGTGTGCGCCGGGTTCTCGCACGGCCTGAAGCTGCTCGGTACGGTCCTGCGGGCCCGCGGGGTGCGCACGGTCGCCGTCGAGTCGTACGGCCTCCGCGTCCACAAGAAGATCCTGGGCGCGGCCGGCCTCACCACCGCCCCGCTGCCCTTCGACCGGCTGGGCACGGATCCCGGGGAGCCGGCCGACGCGGGCGCCGTCCTGCTCACCCCCGCCCACCAGTTCCCGATGGGCGTGCCCCTGCACCGCGACCGGCGCGCGGTCGTCGTCGACTGGGCGCGGCGCACCGGCGGTCTGGTCCTGGAGGACGACTACGACGGCGAGTTCCGCTACGACCGTCAGCCCGTGGGCGCCCTCCAGGGCCTGGACCCGGACCGCGTGGTCCACCTGGGCACGGCGAGCAAGTCCCTCGCCCCGGGCCTGCGGCTGGCGTGGATGATGCTGCCGTCCCACCTCGCCGAGGAGGTCGCGGAGGCGAAGGGCGGCGTCGACACGTGCGGCGTGACGGACCAGTTGACGCTGGCCGAGTTCATCACGTCCGGGGCCTACGACCGTCACGTCCGCGCGGCCCGCCTGCGCTACCGCCGTCGCCGGGACGCCCTGGTGGCCGCCCTCGCCGCCCGCGCCCCCGAGGTGCACGTCACCGGCATCGCGGCCGGCCTGCACGCCGTCCTCAGGCTGCCGCCCGGCAGCGAGCAGTCGGTCGTCCAGGCGGCCGCCTGGCAGGGCCTGGCGGTCCACGGCCTCGCCCGCTACCGGCACCCCGACGCGATCGCCGAGCAGTCCATGGACGCACTGGTCGTCGGGTACGCGACACCGCCGGACCACGCGTGGTCGGGGGCCCTGGACGCCTTGTGTGCGGCACTTCCCGGATAATCGCTAATTTAGCATTACGACGTGCGGTTCGGCGGATAGAGTCGCCCCATGACCAATATCGATGCGATATCCCGTGTGGCGCTGAAGAAGATTACCCCCGACGTCTCCGCGGCCATGGGCGCGCTGCACGGCGCCGCCGTTTCCGCGGCCCAGGACGCCAAGGTCGAACCGGAACTCCTGGAGCTGATCAGGATCCGCGCCTCACAGCTCAACGGCTGCGCGTTCTGCCTCGACATGCACACCAAGGACGCCCGCGCCCAGGGCGAGACCGAGCAGCGGATCTACGCGCTCAACGCCTGGCGGGAGACCCCCTTCTTCTCCGGACGGGAGCGCGCCGCACTGGCGTTGACCGAGGCGGTGACGCTGGTGCAGGACGGTCACGTTCCGGATGAGGTCTACGCCGAGGCCGCGGAGGTCTTCGACGAGGGGCAGATCGCCGCGCTGATCTGGGCGGCCACCGTCATCAACGCCTACAACCGGATCGCGATCGCGACCCGGATGGTGCCGGGGGCTTATCAGCCGGTGCCGAAGAAGAACTGAAGGAAAACCGAATTCGGGCATCTTTTGTCGCGCCGGGTCGAATGAGGCGGAGAAATACGAGTCTCATTCGGCCCGGCGTGTGCCGTCTCCGGCTCGGTGTATATCGTCTCCGGCCCGACGTATTCCGTCGCGGGTCCGGGAATCAGCGTGCCATCCGGGGATCTGCGTTCCGTCCGGTAGTCAGCTTTCCTTCCGGGAATCAGCGTTCCGGCAGTGGCTCCATGATGCCGTCCAGCCAGGTCCGCCATTCCGGGGCCCGCACCGCCGGTGCCGCTTGCATCGTCCCTGCCGTCCAGCCCGTCACGGGCCGGATGCCGTGCAGTGCGTTCACCAGCCAGACCTCACGCCCGTCCAGTTCGGCCACGGTCCGCTCCCGGTGGGCGACGCGGGTGCCGGTGCGCGCCGCCTGTTCCTGGATGAGTCCGACGGTGACGCCGGGCAGCACGGGCAGCCGTGGCGGGGGCAGACACAGGGTGTCGTCCTCCCACCACAGCACGCTGGCGGTGGCCGCCTCCAGCACCACTCCGGAGTGCGCGATCAGCACCGCCTCGTCCGCGCCCTCGCCGGACGCCCGCCGCCGGACGCGGGCCAGGGCGTCCAGGTCCGGGCCCTTGCGGCGGGGGACGGTCCGTGGATCGGACTGTCCGGCCGCGCACACCCGTACGCCGGAGCCGAGCGGCGGCGCGTGCCGCAGCAGCAGCCTCAACTCCAGTGACCCGGCGGCGAGTTCGACGCGGGGAAACCACTCACCGGTACGCGGCAGGGCCGCCGTCATGCCCTGCCAGAACTCCACCAGCCGGTGCAACGACGGCCCTCCGCACTCGCCGCACGCCCGCAGGAACCGCTCCCGGTGCCGCTCGAAGCCCCGCACCCGCCCGTCCCGCACCAGCCACGAGTCCGCGACGAGCAACCTTCCCCCGACCGCCGGCCCCGTCGCCGCCGACCACCCGGCCGCCGCCCCGGGGCCCGCCGCGGCGCCCCGCCCCGCCGCACGGGCCGCCGCCGGCCCCTCGCCGGGCGTCCACCTCAACAGCCCTTCCGCGACCGCCGTTCCGATCACCGCAATCCCCTCCTCAGTACTTGCCGCCGGCCACCACGGGCGCCCCGCCGCGCGGCCCGTAGGGCGCGTGTTCCAACCATGATCCGCACCATGGCAGCACCGGCGCGAGGGCCGCGGCCGTCCGCTGCTTCACCCGGACGACGCGCCGCCGCGGCCGCAGATGGTCCAGCGCCTCCCCGGCGGCGGCGCTGTTGAACAGGGCCGCCTCCCGCCGCACCACGGCGAACTCGGCGACCGCCCCCGTAGCCCCCGCCGTCCCCGCGGCGACGGCGCTCGCGGCCGCCGCCGCGTCCGCGATCCCGCTGTTCATTCCCCGCGCCCCGAACGGCGGGAAGAGATGCGCCGCCTCCCCCACCAGCAGCACCCTCCCGTGCGGGTCGGTGAACGAGGCCGCGACCTTGCGCAGGAAGCGGTACGTCGACACCCACAGGACGCGCTCGGCGTACCCGTCGCCCACGACCGACGGCAGCCACCGGCGTACCGCCTCCTCGGTGCCGAACTCCTCCTCCCGGTCGTCGTCCCGGCACTGCAGGTCGACCTGGAAGCCCCCGGTGAACGGCACCCGCATCACACTGCGTCCGCCCGCCCCCGGATGCTCGTAGTGGAAGACCCGCTCCAGCGGCAGCTCGGCGCCCGGGATGTCGGCGACGTCGACGACCACGTGGAAGCCCTCGCCCTTGGTGCCCTCCATGGCGATGTCCAGCGAGCGGCGGAGCGTGGAGCGGGCACCGTCGGCGGCGATCGCGTACCCGCCGGTCCACACCTGTCCGTCCTCGCCGGTGATCCTGACCCCGTGTGCCGTGGAGCGCACGTCCCGCACCCGGGCGTCCCACACGAACTCCACCCCGGCCCGCTCACAGGCGTCCCGCAGGAAGCGCTCGGTGTCCACCTGGCGCAGGCTGGTGAAGGGCGGAATTCCCGACGGGGGCGGGTAGGTGCGGGAGTACACCTCACGGCCCCGGTACAGGGTGCGCCGGGTGTGCCAGGTCCGCCCGTAGGAGGTGATCTCCTCGGCGAGCCCCGGCTGCATCCCGTCGAGCAGGCGGAGGGTCTCCCGGTGCACGAACAGCGCCCGGCTGCCCGGCCGTTCACGGTCCTTCGGGTTGGCCTCCAACAGGACGACCGGCAGCCCGTGCGCCCGCAGCCCGAGGGCCGCCGACAGTCCCACGGGGCCGGCGCCGACGACCATGACGGGGTTCATGCGTGCGCGCCCTCGGCCAGCATGCGGGTGATCTCCAGCCGCTTCACCTTCCAGGTGGCGGTCATCGGCAGCTCCTCGAACCGCCACTGCCGCGGCTCGGCCATCGCGGGCAGATCGGCCGTGGCCTCCCGCCAGCGCTCCGGGTCCAGCGGCTGTTCGCCCCGCACGCACACCACGGGCACCGGTTCCTGGTCCGCGCCGGGCACGATGACGACCTCACGGAGTTCCTCAAGCCGCTCCATCAGCGCGTCCTCGACCTCCAGGTTGCTGTGCACGGCGTCGATCTGGTCGACCTCACGGTCGATCAGATGCAGGGTGCCCAGGCGACTGAGGTACCCCATGTCGCCCATCTGCCACCAGCCGTCGTCGAGTTGGCGTTCGTACTGCTCCCGGGCCCCGAGATAGGTGAGGATGCGGCCCCGGGTGCGCGCCTCGATCCGGCCGGCCGTGCCGGGAGCCGCCCGCCGCCCGTCGGAGCCGGTGACCCGGACCCGGGTGAAGCCGGGGATCTGGATCCCGACCCGGCGGCCGTCCGCGCGGGCGGCACTGCGCCGGGTGAACCACTGGAACGCCACCGGTCCCGTCTCGCTCTGCCCGTACAGCTGGACCAGATAGGGCGTACGCCGCTTCGAGGCGTCAAGGAGCCGCCGTACGGTCCGCGGGTGGATCGCGTCGAACGTGGAGCCGTACGCCTTGACCCTGGACAGCGGCGCGCCGGGTGCGTCGGCCAGCTCCTCCCACAGCACGAAGGTGTTGGGATGCGTCTCGACGATCCCGGGCCGGTGCCGCACCAGCAGCGGCGCCACCCGCCCCGGATCGGGGTCGGTGATCAGCAGCAGCGGGCTGCCGAAGTGCAGCAGGACACCGAGCAGATGGTAGAAGCGCGAGTGCACGAACGACATGTGCAGGGCCGCCGTCTCGCCACGCGTCGGCCAGCCCATCGCCTGCTGCGGTACGAGCCGGTTCCACATGGTGTTCGCGCAGTGCACGGCGAGCTTCGGCACCCCGGTGGTGCCCGAGCTGTGGGTGATCAGCGCGGGTTCACGGGGGTGGAGCCGTACCGGGGCGGGCGGCTCGGCGCCCGCGTACTTCTCCAGCGGCTCGGCACCGGGCGCGTCGTCCACGGAGAGGGTCCGCCACACGTGCGCGGACACGTCGACGTCCTGGAGAGGGCCCTCCAGTTTCGCTCTGTCGGTGATCAGCCAGGGCCGTCGCAGACGCGCCAGCAACTGCCCCACGACGGGACCGGCGAGACCGGGCGAGAGCAGTACCGGCACCGCGCCGATACGGGAGATCGCGCAGGTCAGCAGCACGATGTCGACGTTGTCCGTCTTGTGTACGGCCACCTGCTCGGAGGGCCGTACGCCCGCCTCCCACAACCGTCCCGACAGCTCCTCCACGACGTCGGCCAGCATCGGGTAACTCAGGTCGACCCCGAGGGACGGATTGACGTCCAGCGGCCGGTCCAGGGTGACGAAAACGGCACCGTGGCGGTCGGCCGCCCGCCGGAACACCGGGCCGAGATAGAACCCGCGGTCGGCGAGGAGGGGTTGGCCGGGCCGGGGCGGGGCGAGGAGACGTTGTCCGGGCATGACGCCCTTCCTTTCTGCACGGTCCGCCATGGTCACCACGCGCCCCGGCGGACCAGGTGACGGCGGAGCTTGCCGGTCGGGGTACGGGGCAGGGACGGGACGAAGCTGACGCTCCGGGGGACCTTGAAGGCCGCCAGGTGCTCCCGTGCCAGGCGGATCAGGTCGTCCTCCAGACCGGTCGACAGGGGCGAGACGGGGACGACGAAGGCACGCAGCCGGCTGACGCCCTCCCCGTCCCTGACCGCCACGACCGCGACCTCCCGGACCGCCTGATGGGTCCGCAGCACCGCCTCCACCTCCAGCGGCGACACCGTGATGCCGCCGACCATCTCCATGTCGTCGGCGCGGCCCAGGTGCCGGTAGGTGCCGTCCGGTTCGCGGCAGGCCCGGTCACGGGTGGCCAGCCACCCCCCGACCAGGGCACGGTCGGTCTCCTCGGGCCGGTTCAGGTAACCGGGGGTCACCGACGGCCCGCGCACCCACATCTCGCCCTCCGCCCCGTCCGGCACCGGAAGACCGTCAGCGTCGCGCAGCTCCACCTCGAAGCCGGGCACGGGACGGCCGACGGTGCCGGGACGGTTGTACTCGAAGCTGTTGGCGCAGAAGGCGTGCCCCGCCTCGGTGGAGCCGATCTGCTCCAGGACCGGCGCGCCCAGCAGCTCGGAGACCTGCATCCCCAGCCCCAGCGGCAGACCCTCACCGGCCGACACCGCGGCACGTACCGACGCGAAGCAGGCCTCGTGCCCGGTGCCCCGGTCGGCCACCAGCGCGGCGTACGCGGACGGCACGGAGTAGAGCAGGGTCACCCGGTGCCGGGCCACGAGCTCGTCGACGGCGGCCGGGGTCGGACGCCGGTCCACCAGGACCGCCGACGAGCCCGAGAACAGCGGGAAGACGAAGGCGTTGCCGAATCCGTAGGCGAAGTACAGCTTCGACACCGACAGCGTGACGTCGTTCTGCGTGATCCGCAGCAGCCGCCGGGCGATCAGGTCGTGGTACGTCCGCGGATCGCCGTGCCGGTGCGGCACCCCCTTGGGCCGGCCCGTGGTGCCGGACGTGTACTGGAGGTACAGCGGGGCGTGCGCGTCCACCGGGTGGGCGTCGGCCGGTTCGGCGGTGGGCGTGAGTGCGAGTAACTGGTCGGCGCCGAGCCGCGCCCGGTCGCCGAAGCGGTTCTCCAGCCCCGGCCCGGTCACGCACAGCACGGCCTCGGTGTCCTCGGCCATGAACGCGTGCTCGGTCGCGGGCAGTTCCGGGTTGACCAGCACCGCCACGGCCCCGAGACGGGCGGTGGCGAGGAAGGCCGTCACCCAGGCGATGCCGTCCGGCAGGGCGAGCAGCACCCGGTCGCCGGGGCGCACACCGTGCTCGGCGAGCACGGTGGCCGCGCGGGCCGCGAGATCGTGCACCTCGCCATGGGTCCAGACCCGGTGGCCCTGGTGGAAGGCGGCCCGGCCGGTCCATCCGCGCCGCTCGGTGAGCGCGGCGAGATACACGGCGAGGTTCCCGGGGGTGTCCGCGTCGGCCGGAGCGAACGCGCGCCGGGAGCTCAAGGCTCGGGGAGCCGTGGCCTGGCCGGCCGTGGATTTGGGCGTCACGGCCTGGCTGGTAGTGGGCTTGGGGGTCGTGGACTTGGGGGTCGTCATCGCACGGGCTGTGCCGTGCAGGTCCGCTGCGGTCTTCATCGGGCGGGCTCCTCGCTGGCGGTCCGCGGCATTCTCGGACTGATCTGCTCCTGCTGCTCCCGGATCCGGTCGACCGTGTGCTCCCGCAACGCCCGCATCTGCGCGGCCGTCTTCAGCAGCATCTCGTCGTACTCCGCGACCGGGTCCGAGTCGAGGACGATCGCCCCGCCGGCGCCGAGGTGCATCAGTCCGTCGGCGAGTACGGCCGTACGGATCACGATGTTGAGATCCGCGCCGCCACCGCACCCCAGATAGCCGAGGGCCCCGGAGTACACGCCCCGGGCCTCGGTCTCCAGCGAGTCGATGATCTCCATCGTGCGCAGCTTCGGCGCGCCGGTCATGGAGCCGCCGGGGAAGCAGGCGCGCACACAGTCCACCGCGTCCGTGTCCGCACGCAGCCGGCCCTCGACGGTGGAGACGAGCTGGTGCACGGTGGCGTACGTCTCGGTCGCCATCAGCCTGGGCACGCGCACGGTGCCGGTCCGGCAGACCCGGCCCAGGTCGTTGCGGAGCAGGTCGACGATCATCAGGTTCTCGGCGCGGGTCTTGGCGTCCGACGCCAGCGCGTCCCGGAGCCTCGCGTCCTCCGCCGCTCCCTCGCCGCGGGGCGCGGTGCCCTTGATCGGTCTGGCCTCGGCCACCCCGTCCCGGGTGATCCGCAGGAACCGCTCGGGGGAGGAGCCGGCCACGTCGAGGTCCTTGAACCTCAGGAACGCCGCGTACGGCGCCGGGTTCACGCGGCGCAGCACACGGTAGAACTCGTACGGGTCCGGCGGAGCGGGCAGCCGGGCGGCGTCGGTCAGACAGATCTCGTAGCTGGTGCCCGCCCGCAACTCCCGCACGCAGGCCTCGATGTCCGCGAGGTAGGTCGCCCGGTCGCGCACCAGCCAGGGCTCGGCGGCGATGAGGTCGGGAGTGGTGGTGGCAGCGGCGGGAGCGGGCGCCGACCGGGTGTCGGAGGCCGGGCCCGGGTCGGCCTGCACGCAGCTGAGTTCGGCGAGGGTGCCCTCCAGCCAGTCCGCGGCCTCCCGCGCCGCCTGCGGGGAGTCCTCCGCCAGGCAGACCGCGTAGGTGAAGCCCTCCTCGTGGTCCACCGCGACCAGCCGGTCCGCGAACAGCCAGCAGGCGTCCGGGACGTCGGACGAGTGCCGGTTCGGTGAGCCGCAGTCGGCCTTCGTCTCGTACCCGAAGTAGCCGACGTAGCCGCCGGTGAAGTCGAAGGGCAGCCCGGTCGCGTCCACCCGCCGGTTCGCCAACTGCCGCTTCAGATAGTCGAAGACGCTGGCCGTGACCTTGCGCGTCGGCCGTCCCGCCCGCTCGATCTCGCAGCGCCCGGCGTCCACGTCGTAGCGCACGAACTCGGCGAGCGGCCCGCTGTCGTCACCCAGGAAGGAGAACCGGGACCGGCCCGGCTCGACCAGCGAACTGTCCAGCCAGAACGCCCGCTCGGACGCCGCGTACATCCGGGTGAAGGCGGCCTCCGCGTCGACCGCGCCGGCGACCCGGCGGGTGTGCAGGCGGTAGGTGGCACCGGCGGCCCGCCGGGGGCGGGGGATGGAGACACCGGACGGGCTGGAGGTGGCGACGGCCGAGGACGTGTCCGGGGCCGTGTCCGACGCCGTGGCCGTCGGTGTCGCGCCGTCTGCGGGTGCCGCGGCGGCTCGGGTCGCGGTGGCCGCGGAGCGGGGGATCGCCACCTCGGTCGGCGGGACGGCGGTGTTCTTCGTACGAAGCTTGCGGGCCCGTTCCGCGGTGAGGTTGCGGAAGTTCACGAGCATGCGGTGGCCGTACTCCGTGAGCACGGACTCCGGGTGGAACTGCACGCCCCACAGCGGCCGGGTGCGGTGCCGCAGGCCCATGAGCACGCCGTCCTCGGCCCAGGCGGTGGCCTGCAGGGTGAGGGGCAGGGGCTCGCGCACGGCCAGCGAGTGGTAGCGGACCGCGGTGAAGGCCTGCGGCACCCCCTGGAACAGGTCCAGTCCGTCGTGCCGGACGGTGGTCAGATGCCCGTGCCGGGGCTCCGGGGCCGGCTCCACCCGGCCGCTCGCCTCGAGCGCGATGCCCTGGTGGCCCAGGCAGACGCCGAGCACGGGGATCGGGGATCCGGCCAGCACCCGGGCGCTGATGCCGAAGTCGCGTGCCTTCGCCGGATGCCCCGGGCCCGGCGAGACCACCACGTTGTCGAATCCCGCGAGATCCGGAACCGCGTCGGCGGGGGCGTCATTGAGGATCACCACCGGCTCTTCGCCGTTGACCTCGGCGATCAGCTGGAACAGGTTGTACGTGTACGAGTCGTAATTGTCGATGAGCAGGGTCTTCACCCGCCCACCTCCCTTGCGTCGTTCTCTGGCCTACGCGGTCCGTTTGTGCCGTCCGCGGAGCGCCTGGAGCGGTGGATACAGCCATTTCTTGAAGAAACGCTGAAGGCGCGGCATCAGAATCCAGGTGACGAGAGCCGTCACGCACAGACACAAAAGCAGCGTACGAATGAACGGATTGAGATCGCCGAGATAGGGGAGCACGATCACGTTGAACAGGAGCACCGGCGGGAACACGGCGCTCATGTTTATGAACCAGAGCTTCCATTTCGACGGCGGAGCCGGAGGTGCCGGAGGTGTCGCAGGCCGCTCGCTCTGGGCCTCGAACCACACCTTCGGACCCCGGACGCTCCGACGGCCCGTCTGCCGGGCGAACCCCGCCGCGCGCAGGTCCCACTGCGCACGGACGGTCGAGTTCTCCCAGGCCAGGGCGGTGCCTTCGCTGGCGAAGCGATAGACGACATGCCACTCCGCCTCTCCGTCGACAAGAACGCCACCCCCCAGGAAGCCGTGCTGCTGCGCGCTCGCGGCCAGCATGGCCCACCCCCAGGAGTGGAAGTCACCCTCATGGCCCGGCACCACGTGATAAGCCACGGTCACGGTGACGGGATTACTGGTCACGTCGTCGAGTACGGAAAGATCCCCGGCCCCGTTCAAATATTCAACGAAGATTTTCGACTGTCCGAAACGTGGCTCTTCATACGCTTTCGGAGCCCTTGGCGTCTTGTGTCGACCGATACTCGCGGTAACTTTTGCCAAGTGCCGGGAAGTGCTTGCCGGGCGGTCGGGAAAGGCTGCACGATCGCCCGAGAAAAGAAGTCACCGCCCAATCCTCTTTACCCACGAATAGGCAGCGGTACGGCATCACGGGGCTTTCCGGCCGCCTCCCGGCACCTCAGGGCGTCACGGCCTCCCGCGCGTCGACCGCCGACGGTGCCTCCCCGAACCGGGCCAGCGCCAACGCGCCGGCGACCGCGACGAGGAACCCCAGCACCGCGACCCACCCCAGGCCCTCCCGGGTGCGATCCCCGAGCCAGATCACCCCGACGGCCGCCGGACCGACCGTCTCGCCGATCACCATGCCGGCCGTGGCCGCCGTGACCGAGCCCGAGCGCAGCCCCGACGTCAGGGACAGGAACGCCGCCGCGCCCCCGACCAGCAGCGCGTACACCGCCGGATTCCGCACCAGGTCCGAGACCGCGAGCGTGTCGATCAGCCGTACCGCCACCTCGACCACCCCGAACCCGAACCCGGCACCCAGGCCGAGTACCGCCGCCCGCCCCCGCTTGGGCAGCCGCCCCCCGTTCAGCCCGAGCAGCAGCACCGCGAGAGCCGTCCCGAGCAGGGCATACTGCAACCCCGCGGGCCCGCCCCGGTCACCCTCCGTGCCGGACGCGATCCCCAGCAGCGCCAGCCCCGCGCACACCACGCCCACCGCACCCCACTCACGTCCGCTCAGCCGCACCCGCAGCAGCCGCGCCGCGACCACCGCCGTCACCGCGAGGCTGGACGCCAGTGCCGCCCCGACCGCGTAGATCGGGATCGACCGCAGGGCGGCGACCTGGAACAGGAACCCGAGGCCGTCCAGCGCCAGGCCGGCCAGGTACCGCCACTGCCTGACCGCCCGCAGGAACAGCGTCGCCTCCCCGACGCCACCCCCGCCGGTGTCCGCCGCCCGCGCCGCCACCGCCTGCAACACCGTCGCCGTACCGAAGCAGACCGCGGCACCGAGCGCGCACACCATTCCAAAGAACACAAAGCGACTGTAGGGGAGGTGCGAGCGGCTGCCCGCCCGGTCGCGCCCTCCCGTCGCTCTCTGAACTGTCCGGTCTCTAAACTGTCCGGCGACATCGGACACGGGCCGTGCACCGGGCCCGACCAAGGGGGAGACACGAACATGGCGGACACACGTCGGCAGCTTCGCTCGGGAACGGTCGCGCTCGGCGGCGTGGGCCTGCTCGCCATGGCCCTGACGGCCTGTTCCTCGGACCCCGACAAGCGCTGCGTCGACCGCGACAGCTACACCCTCTCCAAGGGCTACAAGGTCGTCAGCGACAAGAACTGCAAGTCCTCCACCCGCGTCAACGGCACCTACTACTACGGCGGCAAGAAGAAGGGCGGCTGGGTCAAGGGCGGCTCCTTCACCAAGCCCGGCAAGAAGTCCGGGTCGGGCGGTTCGGGCGGCAGCGGCGGAGTGGACCGCGGCGGCTTCGGCGACAGCAGCGGCGGCAAGGGCTCCGGCGGCGGCTGACCGACCGTCCGTAACCCCGCCACGCGTCCGAAAGCCACCCGCGACCCGCGACGGCTGACGGCCGTCCGCAACCCCAGCCACCACTTATCCGAAAGCCACCCAGAAGGCCCCGCGTGGAACGCCACACCATCGAGCCCCGCCCCGGCTGGCAGCAGACCGTGGAGGAGCAGGGGCTCGTCTACCCGCTCACCCGCTACCCCGACGACTCCCTGCGCCCCTACTGGGACGAGAGCGCCTACTACTCCTTCACCCTCCCCGAGGTCGAGGCGCTGGAGGAGGTCGTCGAGGAACTCCACCGCATGTGTCTGACGGCGGCCGGGCACATCGTCGCCGAGAACCGTTTCGCCGACCTCGGCATCACCGACCCGCGGGTGGCCGAGACGGTCGCCGAGGCCTGGCGCCGCCGCGCGGAACTCCCGTCCGTCTACGGCCGGTTCGACCTCCGTTACGACGGCACGGGCCCGGCGAAACTGCTGGAGTACAACGCCGACACCCCTACCTCCCTCGTCGAGGCCGCCTCCCCCCAGTGGTTCTGGATGGAGGAACGCTTCCCCGGCGCCGACCAGTGGAACTCCCTCCACGAACGACTGATCGCCGCCTGGAAGAAACAGGCCACCCTCCTCCCGCCCGGCAGCCCCCTCTACTTCGCCCACTCCTCGGCCGATGAACTCGGCGAGGACCTCATGACGGTCGCCTACCTGAAGGAGACCGCGGAGCAGGCGGGCCTGGACACCGACTGGATCGCCATGGAGGAGATCGGCTGGGACCCCCTGTCCGGCCGCTTCGTCGACAACCAACTCCGCTTCATCCGCAGCTGCTTCAAGCTCTACCCCTGGGAGTGGCTCACCACCGACCGGTTCGCCGACCACGTCCTGGACACCCTCGACAACGGCGGCGGGACGGGCAGCACCCTGTGGATCGAACCGGCCTGGAAGATGCTGCTGAGCAACAAGGCGCTGCTGGCGATCCTCTGGGAGTTGTATCCGGGCCACCCGAACCTGCTTGCCGCCCACCTGGACGGACCGCGGGAGCTGGCACGGACGACCGGCTACGTGGCCAAGCCCCTGCTGGGCCGAGAGGGCGCGGGCGTCACGATCCACCAGCCGGCCCCCTCGGCCCCCGCCCCGACCCCGCGCGAAGACGCCTGCTGCTACCAGGAGTTGGCCCCGCTGCCCGACTTCGACGGCAACCACGTGGTCCTCGGCGCCTGGGTCGTCGAGGGCGAGTCCGCGGGCCTCGGCATCCGCGAGTCCTCGGGCCTGGTCACGGACGAGTACGCCCGTTTCCTGCCCCACGTGGTCCGCTGAGGAGCCGTCGAGGACCGTCGAGGAGCCGTCGGAAAACGCGTTGCCGGGCCCGGACCGGCCGCGTTACGGTCGCCCCACTCTGAGGAAACAGAGCTCTCTGGAACCATCGCCGCAGAACGGGAGCAGGCCCACGCACAGCGCGTGGCGTCATGGAGGGGCGGCATCCGTATCAGGCATGCCCTCCGGAGGAACCTCCCCATGAACATCGGCCTCGGCCTTCCCATCGACGACCCCGCCCAGCTCCCCGCCTGGGCCCGGCGCGCGGACACCGGCCCCTTCACCACCCTCGGCCTGCTGGACCGGCTCGTCTACGACAACCCCGAGCCCCTCGTCACCCTGGCGGCCCTCGCCGGCGCCACCTCCCGCATCCGGGTGCAGACCGAGGTGCTGCTGGCGCCCCACCACAACACCGCGCTGCTGGCCAAGCAGACCGCGACCCTCGACCGCCTCTCGGACGGCCGCTTCACCCTCGGCATCGGCGTCGGCGGCCGCCCGGACGACTGCCGCGCCGCCGGCATCGACCTGCACCGTCGAGGTCAGCGCCTCGACGAACAGATGACCCTGCTGCGCCGCGCCTGGTCCGGCAAGCCCTACGGCGACGACATCGGCCCCATCGGCCCCGCGCCCGCCCGGCGCGGCGGCCCCGAGGTGCTGTTCGGTGGCTTCGCCCCGGCCGCGCTCGAACGGGTCGGCCGCTTCGGCGACGGCTTCCTCGGCGCCGCGCTGCCGCCCCGTCACATGTCGGAACTGTTCCGCAGTGTCGAGGCGATCTGGCAGAAGTACGACCGCCCCGGCCGCCCGCGCCTGGTCGCCCAGGTGAGCGTCGCCCTCGGCCCGCAGTCCACCGTGGACCTGGCCCGCCGCAACCTCCGCGGCTACTACGAGTTCACCGGCCACGCCGCCTCCATGGAGAACGGACTCCTCACCACCTCGGACCAGATCCGACAGACCGCCGACGCCCTGTTCGACATCGGCGCCGACGAGGTCATGCTCTACTGCTGGGCCCCCGACATCGACCAGATCGACCGCCTCACCGACGCCCTGTTCTGACCGCGCGCGGATCCTCCAGACGGCGGCGCTCCGCGTCCCCCCTCCCTCTCATCTCACCGCTCGCATGGTGGACGCGGAACCGCCGCCCCCCGGCGTGCCCGGTAGGCTGGCCGACAGGCCGTGACTGGCGCGCTGGGATGGGACGGACCATCGGGGAGCGGCCTGCGAGAGTGACAAGTGCCGTGCGCCTGGGCCGACCCGTGAACCGTGACCGCTTCAAGCCACGCCGCCCGGAGGCCGCCATGTCAGAGCAGCAGCCCCTCTCCAACGAGTCCACCGCCTACCGCGCGGCCCTCGACGTGATCCGCGCCGTCGAGCCGCGCGTGGCCGACGCCATCGGCCAGGAGGTGGCCGACCAGCGCGAGATGCTCAAGCTGATCGCCTCCGAGAACTACGCCTCCCCGGCCACCCTGCTGGCCATGGGCAACTGGTTCAGCGACAAGTACGCCGAGGGCACCGTCGGCCGCCGCTTCTACGCGGGCTGTCGCAACGTCGACACCGTCGAGTCCCTCGCCGCCGAGCACGCCCGGGAACTCTTCGGCGCCCGGCACGCCTACGTCCAGCCGCACTCCGGTATCGACGCCAACCTCGTCGCCTTCTGGTCCGTGCTCGCCGCGCGCGTGGAGGTCCCCGCGCTGGAGAAGGCCGGCGCCCGCCAGGTCAACGACCTCTCCGACGCCGACTGGGCCGAACTCCGTCAGGCCTTCGGCAACCAGCGCATGCTCGGCATGTCCCTGGACGCCGGTGGCCACCTCACCCACGGCTTCCGCCCGAACATCTCCGGCAAGATGTTCGACCAGCGCTCCTACGGCACCGACCCCGCCACCGGCCTCCTCGACTACGAGGCCCTGCGCGCCACCGCCCGCGAGTTCAAGCCGCTGATCATCGTCGCCGGCTACTCGGCCTACCCCCGCCTGGTGAACTTCCGGATCATGCGGGAGATCGCCGACGAGGTCGGCGCCACCCTGATGGTCGACATGGCCCACTTCGCCGGACTGGTCGCCGGCAAGGTCCTCACCGGCGACTTCGACCCGGTTCCGCACGCCCAGATCGTCACCACCACCACCCACAAGTCCCTGCGCGGTCCCCGCGGCGGCATGGTCCTGTGCGACGACTCCCTCAAGGACCAGGTCGACCGCGGCTGCCCGATGGTCCTCGGCGGCCCGCTCCCGCACGTCATGGCCGCGAAGGCGGTGGCGCTGGCGGAGGCCCGCCAGCCCTCCTTCCAGGACTACGCCCAGCGCATCGTCGACAACTCCCGCGCCCTCGCCGAGGGCCTGACGCGCCGCGGCGCCACCCTCGTCACCGGCGGCACCGACAACCACCTCAACCTGATCGACGTCACCTCCTCCTACGGCCTCACCGGCCGCCAGGCCGAGGCCGCCCTGCTCGACTCGGGCATCGTCACCAACCGCAACGCCATCCCCGCCGACCCCAACGGCGCCTGGTACACCTCCGGCATCCGCATCGGCACCCCCGCCCTGACCACCCGCGGTCTGGGCACCGCCGAGATGGACGAGGTCGCCGGTCTCATCGACCGCGTCCTGACCACCACGGAGCCCGGCACCACCAGCAAGGGCGCCCCCTCCAAGGCCCAGCACGTCCTCGACCCGAAGATCGCGGACGAGATCTCCCGCCGCGCCACCGACCTCGTCGCCGGCTTCCCCCTGTACCCGGAGATCGACCTCGGCTGACCCGCCTCACCCGGTCCTGGTGCCTGTCGCGGCACTAGAGATCGATCAGCTCCTGGCGTGGCTCCTCCCGCGGCGGTCCGGCACCCGGCCGGGCCGCCGCGCGGCGCATCCAGAGGGTGCCGCCGACCCCGGCCAGGACCCCCACGACGAGCCCGGTGACCGCCGGCCGGGCATCGTCGGCCGCCCACCACCCGGCGCGCTCACCCGCCGCCCGCCCGGCAGCCCCGTCCCCGGCGGGCAGCCCCGCCCGCTGCACCTGGTCGAAGACCGAGCGCGAGGCCCGGTGCCAGCGGATGTCGTCGTCGGGCACTTCCGGCGCCGGATCCGTACGCACCCACGGCGTGCCGTCCTCGGCCAGGAACAGCTGGTCCTGCCGCTCCATCGCCACGTCGCCGCCCGGCGCCGAACCGGTCTGCGGCCAGCCTCCGACACCGGTCAGCCCCCACAGCACAGTCATCCGCACCGGCGGATACCTGCCCTCGGCCCAGTCCTCGGGCACCCGCTCCGTCCCGGTGTACGTCGGCTGGAGCAACGCCCAGAGGCGATCGAAACCCGGCTCACCGGAACGCACCGTCGCCGTCCGACCCGAACCGCCCGAGATGATCACGGCCATGTCCGGCACGTCCCGGCCCGGCCCCTGCGGGGCGGCGTCGGCCACCGGCACCCCGAACAGGCCGACCGCCGCGACCACCGGCACCAAGACCCCGACACGCGCCCCTTTACCTCTGCCCCGCCCCGTCATCCGCCCTGTCCCCCTCCCGCGTCCACCCCCTGATTGGTACACCGCTCCCGGCCGATCGGATCCCACCTGTGTCACATCTGTTTCCGACCAGTTCCGGATCGGCCCCCGACACCTGAGAGAATGGTGAACATGGCTTCTGATCGCCCACCCGTCGCCCAGCACCCTCAGGGGAATGGCACCGCCGTGCATCGTCGTCCGCGAGTGCTCTCCGGCATCCAGCCGACCGCAGGCTCGTTCCACCTCGGCAACTACCTCGGCGCCGTCCGCCAGTGGGTGGCCCTGCAGGAGTCCCACGACGCGTTCTACATGGTCGTCGACCTGCACGCGATCACGATGCCGCAGGACCCCGCGGACCTGCGCGCGAACACCCGGCTGGCCGCCGCCCAGCTCCTCGCGGCCGGTCTCGACCCGGAGCGCTGCACGCTCTTCGTCCAGAGCCACGTCCCGGAGCACGCCCAGCTGGCCTGGGTCATGAACTGCCTCACCGGATTCGGCGAGGCGTCCCGCATGACCCAGTTCAAGGACAAGTCCGCCAAGCAGGGCGCCGACCGCGCCAGCGTCGGCCTGTTCACGTACCCGATCCTCCAGGTCGCGGACATCCTGCTGTACCAGGCCCACGAGGTCCCCGTCGGCGAGGACCAGCGCCAGCACATCGAGCTCACCCGTGACCTCGCCGAGCGCTTCAACGGCCGTTTCGGCGCGACCTTCACGGTCCCGAAGCCGTACATCCTCAGGGAGACGGCGAAGATCTACGACCTCCAGGACCCCTCGATCAAGATGAGCAAGTCGGCGTCCACGCCGAAGGGCCTCATCAACCTCCTCGACGACCCCAAGGCCACCGCCAAGAAGGTCAAGAGCGCGGTCACCGACACCGACACCGTGATCCGCTACGACGCCCAGGACAAGCCGGGTGTGAGCAACCTGCTCAGCATCTACTCGACGCTCACCGGTGCGGGAATCGCCGAACTGGAGGAGAAGTACGTCGGCAAGGGCTACGGTGCGCTGAAGACGGATCTGGCCGAGGTCATGGTGGACTTCGTGACGCCGTTCCGGGAGCGCACCCAGCAGTACCTGGACGACCCGGAGACGCTCGACTCGATCCTGGCGAAGGGTGCGGAGAAGGCGCGCGCCGTCGCCGCGGAGACGCTGTCGCAGGCCTATGAGCGGGTCGGATTCCTGCCCGCCAAGCACTGAGGAGCCGGCGCGCACGCGTCTCACTGGGCAGAGCGCCGCACATCACGGTGACTGCGCCTGCCCACACCACAGCCGTGGCCGTACAGTCGATAGCCGGGCGGCTGAGAACAAAACCGACACTGGATCAAGCCGACACGACGACAGGAGATGACGTGGGGACCGTAACGATCGGCGTGTCGATCGCGGTCCCGGAGCCTCACGGCAGCCAGCTCCAGGAGCGGCGTGCGGGCTTCGGCGACGCCGCGGCTCATGGCATTCCCACGCACGTCACCCTGTTGCCGCCGACGGAGGTGGACGCCGCGCTGCTGCCCGCGATCGAGGCCCACCTCGTCGAGGTCGCGGCCGCCGGACGCCCCTTCCCGATGCGGCTGTCCGGCACCGGCACCTTCCGGCCTCTGTCGCCCGTGGTCTACGTCCAGGTGGCCGAGGGCGCCGAGGCCTGCACCTGGCTGCAGAAGCAGGTCCGGGACGCCTCCGGTCCCATGGCGCGTGACCTGCAGTTCCCGTATCACCCGCACGTCACGGTGGCGCACGGCATCGAGGACGAGGCCATGGACCGGGCCTTCGAGGAGCTGGCCGACTACGAGGCCCAGTGGCCCTGCACCGGCTTCGCGCTCTACGAACAGGGCGCCGACGGCGTGTGGCGCAAGCTGCGCGAGTACGTCTTCCGGGGCGCGGTCGTGCCCCCGCAGGCGGCCCGTCTGGAGCGGGGCTCCCTGCCCACCAGCCAGCTGTGACGACGGTCACAGCGGCAGCCGCCGGAACACCGTCCGCGGCAGGTGCCGCAGCGCCGACATCACCACCCGCAGGGTGCCCGGCACCCACACCGTCTCCGAGCGCCGGCGCAGCCCCAGCTCGACGGCGGCCGCGACCGCCTCGGGGGTCGTGGTGAGCGGCGTCTCGGGAAGTCCCGAGGTCCTCTTCGACCGGACGAATCCGGGGCGTACGACCATGACGTGCACGCCCGTGCCGTGCAGCGCGTCGCCCAGGCCCTGAGCGAAGGCGTCCAGGCCGGCCTTGCTCGAGCCGTAGATGAAGTCGGTGCGGCGGGCCCGCTCCCCGGCCACGGAGGACAGCACCACGAGCGATCCGTGGCCCTGGTCCTGCAACGCGCTCGCGGTGACCAGTCCCGCCGACACCGCGCCCGTGTAGTTGGTCTGCGCGACCCGCACCGCGCCGGACGGGTCGCGCTCGTCGTGGGCCTGGTCGCCGAGGATCCCGAAGGCGAGCAGCGCCATGTCGATGTCGCCCTCGGCGAACACCTTGCCGAGCACGACCTCGTGGGAGTCGGGGTCGAGCGCGTCGAACGCGACGGTGTGCACGTCCGCTCCCAACGCGCGCAGCTCCGAGGCGGCCGCCTCCAGCGCGGGCGTCGGCCGCCCGGCCAGCCACACCGTACGGGTGCGGCGGGCGATCAGCCGGCGCGCGGTGGCCAGCGCGATCTCGGACGTACCGCCCAGGACGAGCAGGGACTGGGGAATGCCGAAGGCGTCCTTCACGACAGCTCCTAGAGATTGCCTGATGGGCTGGAGGGCTGGAGGGCTGGAGGGCTGAATGGCTGGAGGGCTGAGGGCTAGAGGGCGAGACGCCGGGACAGGTCCGAGGTGAACACCCCGCGCGGGTCCAACTCCGCGCGCAGTGACCGGAAATCGTCCAGTCGCGGGTACATCGCGGCGAGCAGGTCGGGCCGCAGCCGGGAGTCCTTGGCGAGACAGACCCGCCCGCCGGCCGTGGCCACCTCCTCGTCGAGTTCGTCGAGGAAGGCGCCGAGGCCCGGCAGCCCCGCCGGGATGTCCAGGGCCAGCGTCCAGCCCGGCACGGGAAAGGACAGCCAGCCCGGATCGGCGTCCCCGAAGCGTTTGAGGACGGTGGGGAAGATCGGGCAGCGGCGCTCCGAGACCCGGCGCACGATCCGGCGTACGGCGTCCTCCTGGCCGCGGCCGACGACGAACTGGTACTGCACGAAACCGCCACGGCCGTAGCTCCGGTTCCCGTGCGGGACCCCGTCGAGGGGGCGGAAGAAGCCGGAGATCCTCCGGAGTTCGCCGGTACGCGCGCGCGGGGCCGTGCGGTACCGGAGTTCGTTGTAGAAGCCGACGGTCGTCCCGCCGAGCAGACCCTCGGGGAGGAAGGCGGGGGCGGCCGGGAGACGGGCGGGGCGGAAGGCGGGCGGCTGCCTCCGCGCGCGGGCGGTTTTCGGCAGCGCCTGGGACGGAACGTGGTTTCCGCGGGTCAACACCCCGCGGCCGGTCGCCGTGCCGCGCGCCAGGAGGTCGATCCAGGCGACCGAGTAGCGGTGGTCGGTGGCCGTCAGACGCGCCATCAGGTCGTCGAGGTCCCGTGCGCGTTCGGTGTCGACGGACATGAACGAGGTCTCGACCGGCTGGAGTTGGACGGTCGCGGTGAGGATCACGCCGGTCAGGCCCATGCCGCCGGTGGTCGCGTCGAACAGGGGCGTGCCGCGTCGGACGGTGCGGACCTCGCCGTCGGCGGTGAGGAGTTCCAGGGACAGGACGTGCCGGGAGAAGGAGCCCGAGACATGGTGGTTCCCGCCGTGGATGTCCGCGCCGATCGCGCCGCCGACGGTGACGTACCGGGTGCCGGGTGTCACCGGCACGAACCAGCCGAGCGGCAGCAGGACGTCCGTCAGCCGGTGCAGGCGGACGCCCGCGTCGCACAGCACGATCCCGCTGCTCGCGTCGATCACGTGCACGCGGTCCAGGCCCGTCATGTCGAACACCGCGCCGCCCGCGTTCCGCGCCGCGTCCCCGTGCGCCCGCCCCAGGCCCCTCGGAATGCCGCCACGGGCCCCGCAGTCCCGGACGGCGGCCGCGGCCTCCTCGTAGGTCCGGGGGCGGATCAGCCGGGCGGCGGTGGGGGCGGTGCGGCCCCAGCCGGTGACGGAGACGGTGTCGGCAGGCATGACCGTGACCGTATCGCCCCTTTGTGGTGCATCAGTTTTAAAACATTCCCACCCTCCCCAAAATGGGTGGTTAGTGGGATGTCACCCAATATTGCTGGAGATCCAGCGGGATGGGCGTGAACGGTTCCGCGTTTCCGGGGTAACAGAACTCTTGTCTTCCGTGACCGGGCGGGAGTTGAATCGTGAGCTGACCAGGGCAGAGTCGGATCATGGACTGGCTGAAGAAGCTCCCCGTCGTCGGGCCGCCGCTGGCGCGCCTGATGGCCACCCACGCGTGGCGGTCGTTCGAGCGCCTGGACCGGGTGAAGTGGACCCGGCTGGCCGCCGCGATGACCTTCACCAGTTTCGTCGCGCTCTTCCCGCTGCTCACGGTGGGCGCCGCCATCGTCGCCGCCGCCTTCGGCGAGGACCGGCAGAACGACCTCCAGCGCAAGATCGCCGAGCAGGTCCCCGGCATCGCCGACCAGCTCGACCTCGACGGCCTGGTGGAGAACGCCGGCACTGTCGGCCTCATCGCGGGCGCCGTCCTGCTGTTCACCGGCATCAGCTGGGCCGGTTCGATGCGCGAGTGTCTGCGGGCGGTGTGGGAACTGCCGGACGAGGAGGAGAACCCGATCCTGCGCACGGCCAAGGACACCGGGATCCTCCTCGGGCTCGGCGGTGCCGTGCTGGCCACGCTCGTCGTCTCCACCGTCGCCTCCGCGATGATCGGCTGGACCACCGACCTGCTGGGCGTCGACCGGGCCGGCTGGGGCAGCGTCCTGCTGCGGATCACCGCGTTCCTGGTCGCCGTACTCGCGGACTTCCTGCTGCTCCTCTACGTCCTCACGCTGCTGCCCGGCGTCGAGCCGAGGCGGCGCCGCCTCTTCGTGGCCGCGCTGACCGGCGCGGTCGGCTTCGAGTTGCTGAAGCTGCTGCTGAGCGGCTACATGCAGGGCGTCGCGGCGAAGAGCATGTACGGCGCCTTCGGGGTGCCCGTCGCCCTGCTGCTGTGGATCAACTTCACCTCGAAGCTGGTGCTGTTCTGCGCCGCGTGGACGGCGACGCAGAGCAAGGAGGTCGAGCTCACGGACGAGCCCGACGGCGTACCAGATCCGGCAGCGGCCACCGGCGGTTGACCAGGAACGCGGCGCCCGCGATCAGCACCAGCACCCCACCGGTGATCGCCAGCGCGATCCCCATGCCCCCGGAGCCGCCCCCGGTCGTTGCGCTCGAGACCGGCTTCGCGGACGGCTTGGACGAGGCACCGCCGGTGTCGGCGCCCCCGGCCTGCCCGGAGTCGTTCGCGCCCGGCTGGGCACTCGCCCGGGCCGAGCCCTTCGGCGGCACCAGCTCGCCCACCGGCTGCACCTTGCCGACCGCCTTGAAGCCCCAGTCGAAGAGTTTGGCGGTTTCCTTGTAGACCTCGTTGTGCTCGTTCTTCTCCGGGTTCATGACCGTGACCAGCAGCACCTTGCCGCCCCGTTCGGCGACTCCGGTGAAGGTGGCGCCCGCGTTGGTGGTGTTGCCGTTCTTGACGCCCGCGATCCCCGGGTAGACGGAGACGTCCAAGTCGCCGGACAGCAGCCGGTTGGTGTTCTGGATCTCGAAGGTCCCCCGGGTCGTCCTGCCCTTGTTCTTGCCCTTCTTGACCTTCGTCGTCTCGCCCGGGAACTTCGCGGTGACCGTCGAGCAGTACTCGCGGAAGTCCTTCTTCTGCAGTCCGGAGCGGGCGAACAGCGTCAGGTCGTACGCGGAGGAGACCTGCCCGGGGGCGTCGTAGCCGTCGGGGCTGATGACCTGCGTGTCGAGGGCCTGGAGTTCCTCGGCGTGCGTGTTCATCTCCTTGACGGTGGCGTCGATGCCGCCGTTCATCTGCGACAGCACGTGCACGGCGTCGTTGCCGGAGCGCAGGAAGACACCGAGCCACAGGTCGTGGACCGTGTATGTCTCGTTCTCCTTTATCCCGACCATGCTGGAGCCGGCGCCGATACCGGCCAGGTCGGAGGGGACGACCTTGTGCTTGTCGGTCTTCGGGAACTTCGGCAGGACCGTGTCCGCGAACAGCATCTTCAGGGTGCTCGCCGGGGGGAGCCGCCAGTGCGCGTTGTGCGAGGCCAGCACCTGGCCGGATTCCGCGTCGGAGACGATCCACGAGCGCGCGGTGAGGTCCTTGGGCAGGACCGGGACCCCAGTGGCCAGATTCACCTGTGTCCCGGCCTGGCCGAGGCGTTCACCACCGACGGACGACATCCGCGCCGGGGGAGTGGCCGTCGGACTCCCGGAGGGACTGCCGGACGGCTTGCCCGAGGGGCTGCTGGAGGGACTGCCGGACGACTTGCCCGAGGGACTGCCGGACGGGCGGCCACCGGGGGACGGGGCGGGCGCCGCGTACGACAGGGGCGCGGTCAGCGCGAGGGACGACAGGACTGCGGTGGTGACCAGCAGGGATCGCCTGGCGGTCTTCTTGGGTGCGGACACGGTGAGGAACGTACATGGCACGGGGCGTGAAGTCCCGCCACCCTCCCCACCCCGGGAACGGAACCGGACACCGGGCGGCGATACTGGACCCATGAAGCTCAGCCGCCCCGTCTCCTGGTTCCTGCTCGCCTTCGGGGTGTGGAGCTGGGTCATCTGGGTCACTTTCGTCAAAAACCTGGTCAAGGACAGCAGCGGGCTCGCGTTCGACGACGGCCACCCCACGGCGTACTTCTGGGTGCACCTGACGCTGGCCGTCGTCTCCTTCGTATTGGGGACGGTCGTCGGCGGCATCGGGTTGCGCGGAGTCCGCGCACTGCGCCGTACGTCATAGCCGACCGGCCCGACCGCCCAACTACGGGGGACACAAGACCGTGGTCATACTTTTTGTCCTGCTCTTCCTGGTCGTCCTCGCCGTGCTGGTGACGGCCAACTGGTACCTGTGGAGACGCCTGTTCCGCGACACGACCCGGGCCCCCGGCCCGGTGCGCCGCGCGGGCGCGGTGTTGATCGCGGGCGGCTGGGTGCTCGCGATCACGGCCCTCGTCGCCGAGCGCACCGGTGCACCCTTCTGGCTCCAGCGCACCCTGGCCTGGCCGGGCTTCCTGTGGATGGCGCTGTCGATCTACCTGCTGCTCGCGGTGGCGGTGGGTGAGGTCGTACGGCCCCTGCTGCGACGGTTCCTGGAGCGTCGGGCGGGCGCCGGGACGGCCGTACGACAGCCGGAGCCCGACCGGGTCCCGGAGCCGCAGCCGGTCCCGGCGGGGTCGGCGGGGTCGGCGCCCCTGCCGGAGCAGGACGACGAGAAGGGCCCCGAGCCCCTCCCCTCCCGCCGTCTCTTCGTCTCCCGGGTGGTCGGCGGCGCCGCCGCCACGGCCGCCCTGGGGACCGTCGGCTACGGCACCTACGGCGTCCTGAACGGCCCCACGGTCAAGCGGGTCACCGTGCCGCTGGCCAAGCTTCCGCGCGCGGCGCACGGTTACCGGATCGCGGTGGTCAGCGACATCCATCTGGGCCCGATCCTGGGCCGGGGCTTCGCCCAGCGGGTCGTCGACACGATCAACGGCACCCAGCCCGACCTGATCGCGGTCGTCGGCGACCTGGTGGACGGCAGCGTGAAGAACCTGGGCCCGGCCGCGGCGCCCCTGGCCCAGCTGAAGGCCCGCCACGGTTCCTACTTCGTCACCGGCAACCACGAGTACTTCTCCGGCGCCGAGCAGTGGGTCGAGGAGGTCCGCCGGCTGGGCCTGCGCCCGCTGGAGAACGACCGGACCGAACTGGCCCACTTCGACCTCGCGGGCGTCAACGACGTGGCGGGCGAGAGCGAGGGCCAGGGGCCCGACTTCGCCAAGGCGCTCGGCGACCGGGACACGGCACGCGCCTGTGTGCTCCTCGCCCACCAGCCGGTCCAGATCCACGACGCCGTCGAGCACGGCGTCGACCTCCAGCTCTCCGGCCACACCCACGGCGGCCAGCTCTGGCCCGGCAACTTCATCGCGGCGGCCGCGAACCCGACCGTCGCCGGTCTGGAACGCTACGGCGACACGCAGCTGTACGTCAGCCGCGGCGCCGGCGCGTGGGGTCCGCCGACCCGGGTCGGCGCGGAGTCGGACATCACGGTGATCGAACTGGCCTCGCGGCAGGCCTGAGCGCGGGGGGCCGGCGGGCGGCCTGTGGGAGCGCTGTGAAACCTGGTCGAAACCCGCTTGCGTAAGTTCTTTCTCAACTCGAACAAAACCCCCTTCCCCCGGATGAAACTCCTGTGGTTAGGTGACCTGCGCCGCCGGGGGGAGCGGCATATGCGCTGTGGTCCGCCGAGGGGCCCGCGAAGGGCCTTGGGAGGACACACCGATGCGATCGGTTCGCATACGGATCCTGGCGACGCTGCTCGTGCTGGCCGCCGTCGGAGTGGGCGGCTGGCAGTTGCTGCCGGACGACTCCGCCGAGAACCGGACCATCCTGGTCGGTACCAGCGACTCCGTCACGTCGCTCGACCCGGCCGGTGCCTACGACGCCGGCTCCTGGGCCTTGTTCAGCAACGTCTTCCAGTCGCTGCTGACCTTCGAGCCCGGCGGCGCCTCTCCCGTCCCGGACGCGGCCGACCACTGTGCCTTCGTCGGCAGCGGCCTGCGTACCTACCGCTGCGAACTGCGCGAGGGCCTCACCTTCCCCGGCGGCCGCAAGGTCACCGCCGCGGACGTGAAGTACTCCTTCGACCGGGTCAAGAGGATCAACTCGCCGGTCGGCCCCGCCTCCCTCCTCGACACCCTCGAATCGGTGAGCGCGAGGGGCCGAACCGTCACCTTCCAGCTGTCCTCGCCCGACTCCACCTTCCCCTTCAAGGTCGCCACCGGGGCCGGCTCGATCGTCGACCCGACCAAGTACCCGGCCAACAGCCTGCGCACCGGCACCGACGTCGACGGCACCGGACCGTACGAGCTGACCGCGTACACGAAGGGCAAGAAGGCGGTCCTCGCGCCCAACGGCCACTACAAGGGCGCCCTCAAGAGCACCGGCCGGCCCGTGGAGCTGCGCTACTACGCCGACGGTGAGAAACTCGACGCCGCCTGGAAGACGAAGCGGATCGATGTCGCCACCCGGCAGCTGCCGCCGAAGGTCCTGGCCGGACTGAACGCCAGCGACCCGGACCAGCGCGTCTCCGAGATCGACAGTTCCGACACCCGCAACCTGTACCTCAACACCCGCTCCGGCTCACCGCTGCACGACCCCCGCGTCCGGCAGGCCATGGCCTGGCTGATCGACCGCGACCGGCTGGCGGCCACCGTGTACGACGGCACCGTGGACCCGCTCTACTCGCTGATCCCGGCCGGCATCACCGGCCACACCACGTCGTTCTTCGACCGCTATCCCAAGCAGGACCCCAAGAAGGCCCGGAAACTGCTCACCCAGGCCGGGGTGACCCTGCCGGTCCGCTTCACCTACGGCTACGGCACCGGCAGCGGTGCCGCCGCCCAGGAGGCCGCGGAGATCAAGCGGGAGCTGCAGGCGAGCGGCCTGTTCGAGGTCACCGTCAGGGGCTACGAGTGGACCGACTTCCAGAAGCGCTGGGCGAGCGGTAAGCTCGACGCGTACGCGGTCGGCTGGGTGGCCGACTATCCCGACCCGGACACCTTCGGTGCGCCGCTCGTCGGCTCCGACGGCTCGATGAACACCGGTTACCGCAGCAAGACCGTCGACAAGCTGATTCGGGACAGCCGACGGTACGCGGACCGCGGCGAGGCGAGCGAGGACTTCCGCGAGCTGCAGCAGACCGTGGCGGAGGACGTGCCGGTGATCCCGCTGTGGCAGGCCAAGGAGTACGTGGTCACCACCGAGGCCGTTGGCGGCGGGCAGTACCTGACGGACGGCACCGGGGTCTTCCGGCTCTGGCGCCTCGACTGGATCTGACGCGATCTCGCCGTACGGGGGAGGTGGACGCCGTCAGCCAGCTCTCCGCTGACCGGCCTTGAGGACAGCGTCGACGTCGAGGGTGATCTCGCCGCCGATCGAACCGGGCAGGGTGACGACCTCGCCGGGGGAGTACGGGCGGTGGTTCTCGTAGTCGTCACCGGCGGGGTCGCTGAGCACGTGGAGACGCTGGTGCTTACGGTCGACGATCACGTAGACCGGGATCTTGGCGCCGGCATAGGCCTTGACCTTGGCGCGCAGGTCGGTCTTCCAGTTGCTGGAGGTGACCTCGAGGACCAGCCGAAAGGACACCGGGTCGTAGCAGTTGTTCTCGATCAGGTGTTCCTCGATGTCGGCGTCAACGACGACGAGGTCGGGGATGGCGTAATCCTCGGCGCCGCCGGGGAGCCAGAGGCCCACGCCCTGGAGCACCTCCGTTTCCCCATCACCGAGACCGGCGGCGAGGAAGGGGCGCATGAGCCTGCTCAGGGCGCGAGCGTGCGCGGCGTCCGGGGGCGGGGACACGAGGATCTGGCCTGCGATGATCTCGACTCGGTAGCCCGGATTGCGGTCCATGAGCCGGTTGGCTTCCGCCGTCAGCGGACGGTCGCCATGGGGCCGCTCGACGGATGCTGCGGACATCACGTGCCTCCCGTGGTCTGGTGTCGAGAGCATCATCGGAGGCAGGACGGATGTCGGGCGTCCCGTTCGGACGGTCTCACCCGAAAGTGATCACTCGGCCTGCCGAGCCTTGCCCGCCCCCGGATCCGGCATCGCCTTCGTCATCCCCGGCAGGAAGTCCGTGAACAGCTCGTGCACCTCCCGCACGAGCGGCCGCAGCACCCGGAACCGGGCGAGCGACACACCCCGGGCGGTGAGCCGGGCCCCCCGCTCGGCGAGCCGGTAGCTCCGCTCCCGTCCCTCGGTCCGGTCGAAGATCCAGTACAGCACCAGCCCCATCTGCGCGAGCCACATCAACTCGGGGAGCACGTCCCGCAGTTCCTCCGGAACCTTCGTCTTCGTGGCGTCGGCCAGCACCTGCCGATGGACGCTGATCGCCGCCTCCCGAGCGTGTTCCGACTCGGGGGAGAAGGGGCTGAGCGGACTGTCCGGATCGGCGGCGTTCTTGAAGAACTGCACCGCGAACTCGTGGTACGGCGTGGCGATGTCCAGCCACGCCTTCAGCACACCCGCGAGCCGGGCCTCCAGGCCGGTCTCCCGGGCCAGGACCTCCTGGACCGCCGCCTGCTGCTCGGCCGCGATCCGGTCGTAGAAGCCCTGGATCAGGTGCTCCTTGCCCGCGAAGTAGTAGTACGCGTTGCCCACGGAGACCCCGGCCTCCTGGGCGATGGCCCGCATGGTCGTCTTGTCGTAGCCCCGCTCCTGGAACAGCCGCATCGCGGTCTCCAGGATCAACGCGCGGGTCTGCTCGGACTTGCTCGGGGTACCGCCCTTGTCGGGGCCGTCTTGGTTCGCAGGCACGGTAAGAGAGCCTAACGAGTGGGACAGGTCCCGCTGTCGCGGGCCGGTGGGGCCCGGTCCTGGCGGGGTGCGCTGTGACCGGGGCCGAGCGCGGGGCGTGGCACCGGGGCTGCACGGCGTATGCCGGTGTGCCGGTCCCGGGGTCGGTGCCGTCGTACGTTCGTCCTGCTCCTGACGGGGGTCGCCTGGAGTGGGCGTGCGTCACGTCCTGCGTGCGAGCGCCGGTCGCTTGCTGTAGTCCGTGAAGCCGAGGACGTTCCCCCACGGGTCGGCGATCTCGACGGTCCACCCCGTCGACACGGAGAACGGCTCGTCGAGCAGGTCGATCCCGGCACCGGCCAACTCCCGCGCGGCCACCCGGGCGTCCGGTACCTCCAGCCACACGCGTGCGGCGGGCCAGGCCGGTGGTCGCGGCCCGAGTCCCTCTTCCTGGCGCAACAGGATCCCGGGCGTCTCACCCCCGACCTTCAGCAACGCGATCCCGCCCTCGTCGAACCGGAACCCCACCACGAACCCGGCCCGCTCGTAGAAGCGGACGGCGTCGGCGAGGTCTCCGACGGGGAGCAGGAGGTTGTCGAACCCGAGCAGCTCGTACGATCCGTCGTCTGACATGTCGTCAGATTAGGTGGCGATCACCGGCCGCGCGCAGAGGGCTGACCGTGGGGCGCGGCGAGGTCACCCGTCGGGGTCAGCGGCGGACGCGGCCGAGGGCCGTCGGAACGGTGGTCGTCCGACGGCCCTCGGCCGCTTGCGGCGCGGGTGAGCGGCGGGGGCCCTGCGTGGGCCCCCTTCCCCTCACCCGATGGCGATACGTGTCGGCCAGTAATCCGACTTGCCGATGATCTCCGTACCGGACCCCGACAGTGTGGACTTGCTGCCCGGATGGAACCGCACGGAGCCGTCGGACCGTACGGCCCAGATGTCGGGGACCGAGTCGCCGTTGGCGTCGGGCGTGCCCATGAGCAGCGGAACGCTGTCGCTGGACCAGCCGGAAGCGCCGTACTCGGTGTCCAGGCCGCCCGCGGAGTTCGCGGCGGAGGCCAGCGAGTTCAGGTCGGTCCCGCCACCGCTCGCGGCGATGCCCTTGCGCAGGATCAGCCGGCCTGACGCGTCCGACCGGAAGACGATGTCGGCGACGGAGTCACCGCTCACGTCCATGACCGTCACCAGGTCCCGCTCGGTCCAGCCCGAGTCTGACAACCGGATCGCCTGGTCGATGGTCGCCCCGTGGTAGCCGGTGAGGGCCCACAACTCGTCACCGAGCGTGGCCAGGAAGTCCGTACGGCCGTCACCGGTGATGTCGCCCGCGGCCATGATCTGGGTCAGCGCGGAGGGGTTGGGGGCACCCGCGGGAAGCAGGATCTCCTGACGACGGTCGATGTTGACAGCCCCGTAGCCGTCACCGGGATACACCCAGAGCTTGCCCCCGACCCGGACGACGAGGTCCTGGAGACCGTCGCCGCCATAGATGTCGCCGTTGTGGGTGATCAGCGCCCCCTTGAAGTGGCCGTTCGGCACGGCGTCGTAGGGAGGCAGGTTGTCGCCGTTGGGATCCTTCTTGCGGTTGACCTGGTAGGCGCCCGGCATCGAGTAGTCCAGGTCTCCGGTGCCCTTGGCGAGGTTCGTCGTGGCCTGCGAGGGATAGAGGGCGAGGTTTCCGGCCGCGGTGACCACCATCATGTCGGGCAGCTGGTCGCCCGTGAAGTCGCCCGCCTTGTCGGCCTGATCGCGCGGGGTGACGTAGAAGAAGTACTTGGTCGGCTCGGAGACGTTGTCGGAGCTGTCGACGGCCCGGACGTAGAGGACGTTGGGGCCGGCGGCGGGCGGCTTGGCATCGTTGATGACGGCGCTGACGCTGGTGGCGGTGCCGTTGGCGCGGCCGAGGCTGCCGGTGTAGGTGGGCGAGTTGTAGCCGTATTCGTAGCGGACGACGTCGGAGTTCACGGCACGCACGGTGAAGGAACCGGCGGTGCCGAACTTCTTCGTGGACCAGATGGCGTCCTCGGCCTTGTTGCCGAAGCCGTTCTCGCTGCCGTCGGCGTTGGGGAAGTCGGTGGAACTGACCTTGGGCGGGCGGGGCGCGGTGGTGTCCAGGACGAACCGGCAGGGCGTCTTCGGGTACCAGCCGGAAGTCGTGCCGGCGTCGTCGACCGCCCGTACCCGCCAGGAGTACGTGGCGCCGCTCTTCAGCTTGCTCGTGGAGAACTTGTCGGTGGTCGCCAGAGCGGAGTCGGTGTCACCACCCGCGGAGACCTTGCCGGTCGACTTCAGCAGGTCACCGGTTGCGTCCCACTGGCCGGTCTGCCACAGGTCGAAGTCGAAGTAGTCGAGGTTCTTGTCCTTGTCACCGGCCTTGGCGGTGAAGGTCAGATCACCGGAGCCCATGCGTACGTACGGCTTCGTGGTGGTGCACTTGCCGTCCGGGCCAAGGTCGAGGGAGTTGGACACGATCGACGGCTTGCGGTTGTAGACGAGTTCGAGCACCGGCGCGTAGTCGCCGTTGGCCTGGAACTTCTTCCACGCGTACTGGGTGTTCTCGTCCCGGGCGCGCAGACCGAAGGTGATCCTTTCCTCGCCCCGGTCTGCGGCTTTCTGGGCGCCCTTCTTCACGTCGAAGGTCTCGAAGGCGTCGCGGCAGCCGGACTTGTAGCCGTGGGCGAAGCTCTTGGTGGCCAGCTTGTTGCCGTCGTGCAGCCTGGGCGCGTTCTTCCAGTTGGTGTGCGCGTTGATCCCACTGGTGAGATGGACGCTCATGGAGCGGGACTGGCACGACCACGAGTAGGTCTCCAGCATCCGCAGCCTGGCACTGGTGATCTTGGTGCCCTTGAGATCCTTGTCGAAGGAGATGTTGAAGTACGACCGTGACGTGCCCCAGGTGTCGGACTCGAACCCGACCCGGGCGTCGTGGGTGCCACCCTTGTTGAAGCCCTTGCCGTTGTAGAACGTGGCGTTGGGGTGCCGGTTGTAGGCGGTGGTCCAGTTCTGGATGTGCTTCTTGACCGACGGGTCGATGAAGACCGGGTAGGTGGTGGCCGGGTCGCTGAGGAAGTCCTGGTCGGGAGTGAGCAGCCACTTTCCGGTGGCCAGGTCGGTCTCGACGACTTGACCGCGGGAGTCGGGAGAGGGCCCGTCCAGTGAGGGCAGGCTCAAGGTGGCGGCGGAGCCGCTCTGCGCGGGGGCCGGGGTCGGTTCGGCAGGCACGGACGGCAGCGGCGATTCGGCCGGGGTCACTTCGGGGCCGTCGGTCGCCGACGGCAGTACCTCGACGTCGGTGTCGCTCTGTTCGTCGGACTCGGCGGCGTCCTCGGTGGGAGTGGCGCTGTCGGTCGGCGACGGGTCGTCCGCGTCCGGGGAGCCGGGGGTCTCGGGTGCGGTCGGTTGAGCCGTGGCGCCCACGCCGCCGTCGGTGACGGCCGGTTGCCCGCTGTTGTCCCACATCAGCGGAGTGGCGGACACCGCGACCTCCTGGTCGTCGGCGTTCGTCGCGCTCACGATCCCCGACAGGGGATCGAGGTGGAAGGTGAGGCGGGTGGAGTGGAGCCCGTACACGAGCTGCTGAACGTGGGGGTCGGCGGCTGCCTGGCGGTTCTTCAGAACCACGAGTTGCCCGAAGCCGTCGTCGTCGGCGGTGAGTACGAGGTCGCCTCCCGGGAAGATCTCCGGGTACAGCGCACGGCTGCCGTCGATGATCGGGGTCGGCACCGGGCCGGGCCAGGTGAGCTGTATCGGGTACTCGCCGGCCTCACCGACGTAGAGCGTGACGAGGGGAGTCTCGGTGCCCTCCGCCGCGGCTTGCTTCACCAGGGACACGCGCCGCACGGCCGAACGGGAGGAGCGCTGTCCGTCGCGTCCGCCGGAACCGGCCGAGAACACCATCCGCGTGTTGGTGGCCGCCGGTTCCCATCCGGCCTCGGTGCGACGCAGACTCGGGTCGATCTTCTTCCACTCGCCGCCCACCTTGGCCTGAATGGGCGAGGAGTACAGCCGCTTGGTCATGAGGCCGTCGGGGCGCGCCCAGGTCGTGGAGCGCGCGCTGCGCGCGGCCGTCACCTCGACGTTCTTTCCGGTTCGTACCGCCCGGGTGAGAGCGGTGGCTTCGGTGACGGTCTTCCCTGGCCGGTCGTGGCCACCGCCGTCGGGTGTGTTCTTGTCGTCCAGCCGGATCCCGGCGTACACGACGCCGGTTGTGACGACCGTGGCGGCGAGCAGCACCGCGCCGGCTCGACCTCCGGTCGTACGGCGCCAGTTGCGCGTCATCGGACGTGTTCCCCTTCCCCCTTGTTCCCCCTCGGCCTCGGCGCACGACAGGGTGCGGCCGGGCCAGCCGATGATGACCCATGGGGGAACTGTCGTCACCCTGTGAGTATTTGTGGCCCGCTCTCCGTACAGGAGGGAGGCGGGGACAGGGGGACGCGTCGAAGGGGTGTGCGGTCGGGTAAAAGTGGCAAATGGCCTTGCCTGAAAGGGAGTTGGGGGCGGTTTGTCGCGTCATTACTTTCGATTGTGCATTCGATTGCATTCGTAGGGTAACGATCCGCTACGTGCAGTGACGATCATCACATCACCTCATCACCTCTGGCATTCCTCCACAGCGTGATCACAGAATCTACGCTGCCTGATGAGTCGTCACGCGTGGTCCGTCACCGGCCCCGCTTCAAGTGGTCCGGGGGGACCCCGTCGTGTTCGATCGACTTCCGCATGCCCGCAGACGCCGCCTGGCGCGCACCGCCGTGCCGGTCACCGCCGCCGCGCTGCTGATGGGGCTGCTGCCCGCGCAGGCGCTGGCGCTGCCTCCGGATCCCGCCAAGGAGGAGGTCGGGCGGGAGTCGCTCGTCCTGGAGGAACTCGACCAGGAGAAACCGGTTCCGAGCACGGACTCCAGTACAGACCTGGAGACGCTGCGGGCCGACGTTCCCAAGGACCTGCTCGCGGCGCCCGCCAACACGACGACCCCTCCCGCCGGAACGGGCTCGGTCGTCTTCGGCTCGACCACGACGACGGCCTCGGTCCGCCCTGCTGCCGCGGACCTGGCGCAGGCAGCGCTGAGCCCGGCGGGTAGCCTGCCCGTCAGCCTCGGCCAGGCTACGGACCAGCCGGCGCCGAAGGGCACCTGGAACGTCACGATTCCCGAGCGCGCCTCCGCCCTGGGGCAGGGCGTCGACGGTGCCGTCATGGTCGTGGAAGCCCCCGCCACCGGAGCGGTACCGGTCTCGGTCAAGCTGGACTACTCCAGGTTCCGGAGCATCTACGGCGCGGACTGGGCATCCCGCCTGCGCTTCGTGCAGTTCCCCGACTGCTACCTGACCACGCCGGACGACGAGGCCTGCCAGACGTACGAGGAACTGGAGACGACGAACGACGCGGCGTCGACGTCCCTCACCGCGACGGTCGACCCGGCGGCCGAGGGCACCGTGACACCTGCCTCGGCGACCTCCTCGACCTCTCGGAACTCCGGCGCTGTCCAAGCGGCTTACCGCGAGTCCGCCTCGGCGGTTCCTGCCGCGGGCCCGGGCGGCAGTACGGCGGTAGTCGGCGCCGTCGACTCCGGCAACGGTGGCGGCGGCACCTTCAAGGCGACGCCCCTCGCCTCGGACGGCAAGTGGGAGGCAGGAGGATCGTCGGGCGCGTTCACCTGGTCGTATCCACTGACCGTGCCCAGCGCCCCCGCCGGCCCCGCTCCCAAGATCTCCTTCGACTACAACTCGCAGACCGTGGACGGCCGTACGGCGGTCTCCTCGCCCCAGGCCTCCTGGATCGGCGAGGGCTGGTCCTACGATCCCGGCTCCATCGAGCGCCGCTACCGCTCCTGCCAGGACGATCGCAAGACCCTCAAGGCCGGCACGCCCAACAACACGGCCAAGAAGGACAAGACGCCCGACATGTGTTGGGTGTCGTACAACGCGGTGATGTCGCTGGGCGGCAAGACCACCGAACTGGTCCGGGACGCCGCCTCCGGCAGCGACCCGGAGAAGGATACGGAGCTCTACCGTCCTCAGCAGGACGACGGCACTCGGGTCGAACATCGCGTCGGCGGCACCAACGACGACAACAACGGCGAGTACTGGGTCGTCACCACCACTGACGGCACCCAGTACTACTACGGACAGAACAGCGTCGGCGGTGGCCACGCCACCACCAACTCCGTCTCCACCATCCCCGTCTTCGGCAACCACCCTGACGAACCCTGCCACGCCACCGCCTTCGCCGACTCCCGATGCGGCGCGGGCAAGCAGCAGGCCTGGCGCTGGGGCCTGGACAAGGTCGTCGACATCCACGGCAACACGATGATCGTCAACTGGAACCAGGAGACGAACTACTACGCCGTCCGCAAGAAGTTCAAGTCGCCCGAGAAGTACGACCGTTACGCCTACCCGTCCTCCATCGAGTACGGCATGCGCCCGGACAGCCTGACCAAGCCGTCCGCGACCGTGAACTTCGGGGTCAAGCAGCGGTGCCTGAAGTCGGAGACGGCGTGCACGGCGGCCAACTTCGCCAAGACGGACGATCCCGGCGTGTACCGCCCCTGGTGGGACACCCCCGGCAACCTCAACTGCAAGTCGACGTCCAAGCTCTGCCCGCCCTTCCCGTCGTTCTGGACGCAGTTGCGCCTGGACACGGTGACCACGAAGGCGGCCCGCGCGGGGCAGACGGGCCTCGGACCGGTCGACAAGTACACGCTGCGGCAGTCCTTCCCCGAGGACTGGTACGACACCGCTCCCGGCCTGTGGCTCAACTCGATCACCCGTACCGGCTACGCCCCCGGCGACACGACCGGCACCGTCCAGTCCAAGGACGGCATCAGCTTCGGGCACTACACGGTCGGCTCCGAGTCACCCCTGCACACCCGGCTCCTGGACCGCCAGCTGCCCAACCTCGTACTGAAAGGCAAGACCGACCAGCGCCCCGGCTTCACCCGTCCCCGCATCGGAGTCGTCTCCACCGAGTACGGCGGCGACATCGAGGTGGAGTACACCGGTGGCTGCGCCTCCGAACCGGCCGAGGACAAGGGCAGGAGCAACGGCACCTGCTACCCGGTCCGCTGGTCACCGGACGGCGACGAGAAGACGCCCGCGAAGGCGTGGTTCAACAAGTACGTCGTCGACTCGGTCACGGAGACCGACAAGGTCACGTCGCACGGCGAGCCGGTCGTCACGAAGTACGCCTACTCAGGCGCGGCCTGGGCGAAGAGCGACGACGAGTTCACCCGGCCCGCACTGCGCACCTACAGCGACTGGCGCGGCTACCGTCAGGTCACGGTCAAAAAGGGCGGCAAGTCCACCTCCGACGTGGGGGTCCCACCGTCCCAGTCGCAGTCCGTGACGCGCTATTTCCTTGGCACCGGCGGCGAGGTCAAGGACTCCACCGGTACGTACACGCTCCTGTCGGACGATGCACCCCAGTACGCCGGCATGACAGCCGAGGCCATCACCTACGTCGACTCCGACGGCACGATCCAGAAGCGCTCTCTGAACTATCCCTGGTCCAAGCAGACCGCCTCCCGCGCCCGTGAGAACGAGGACGCGACCACCGCGGACCCGCTGCTTGCCCACCGCACCGGTATCAAGCGATCCGACGAGATACAGCACGTCGGCGAGAGTTGGCGGGCTGTCCGCACCCTCACCACGCCCGATGACACCTACGGCCTCCCGGTCCAGGTGGAGTCGGCCGTCGTCCGACCGAGCGGCAGCTCCGAGGTCCTGTCCGACCAGACCTGCACCAAGACGTCGTACCTGCACAACACGACGGCATGGCTGATCGGCCTCCCCAAGGAGCAGCGCACCACCGCCACATCCTGCGCCGGTTACGACACGGCCGACCCGGCGACCAGGCTCAAGTCGGCGGCCCAGTACACCTACGACAAGTCGACGTTCGGCGCGACGCCGACGAAGGGCGACGTCACCTCGGTGGCCGAAGTCGACGGGTCGGGCACCGCGTACTCCGTCGTCACCGGCACGACGTATGACGACCTGGGCCGCGTCCGTACGGTCACCAAACCGGGTGCCGGCACCAGCGAGACGCGGTACACGCCGGACACCGGCGGCCCGGTCACCGAGACGAAGGTCATCAACGCCAAGGGCCAGAGCGTCAGCACGACCTTTGATCCGGGCCGCGGTCTGCCGCTCGTGCTCACCGATGCCAACGGCCGCGTGACACGTACCGAGTACGACGCGCTCGGCCGCCTGGTGAAGGGCTGGTCCCCCTCACGTTCCTCGGGCGGCAAGTCGCCGAACGTGGTCATCGACTATCAGCCGGCCATCGCCACCCCCAGCGAGAACCGCCCGGCCGCGGTGACCGTCGACACGCTCAAGGACGACGGCTCCTACGCCCGCGGCGTCACCCTCTACGACGGTCTGATGCGTGAGGTCCAGACGCAGACCGAGGCCCACGGCCCCGGCAGGATCATCGTGGACACCGACTACGACGACCACGGCCTGGTCGTCGAGAAGACCGGCGGCTACCTGGCGAAGGACGAGCCGAGCACAGAGCTCTTCGCACCGCGATCCGAGTCCCTGATCCCCAGCTCGACCCAGTACCGCTACGACGGCCTGGAACGCGAACACCGGGCGTCGGTCTACCACGGCGGCGCCTACAAGTACGCCACGTTCCACTATTACGACGCGGTCAGCACGACGGTGAACCCGCCGGGCTCGACGGCCCCGAAGACGAGGACGTACGTCGACGCCCTCGGCCGGGTCACCTCCGTCAAGCACTTCACCCAGGGTGACGCGTCCACTGCTGGACGCACGACGACGTACGAGTACGACGCCCGGGGCAACCGCAGCAAGGTCACGGACCCGGCGGGCAACGCCTGGTCCTACACCTTCGACGCCCGCGGCCGGGTGACCTCCGCCACCGACCCCGACACGGGCACTACGAACACCTGGTACGACGCCGCCGACCGCCCGAACCGCGTCAAGAACGCACGCGGGCAGGAGACCTTCACCGAGTACGACATCCTCGGCCGCGCCCGCTACGTCCGGCAGGGCTCGGCGACTGCGACTCCGGTCAAGGAGTACAAGTACGACGAGGCACCCGGCGGCATCGGCCAGCCGTCGGAGTCCATCCGCCACACGGACACCGGCGACTACGTCAACCGCGTCACCGGCTACGACACGGACTCCCACATCACCGGCAGCGAGACGGTCATCCCGGCGAACGCGATGACGACGGGCCTGTCCGGTACGTACGCCTACTCGTACACCTACACCCCCACAGGCAAGCCCCAGTCCGTCACCCTTCCGGCCAAGGGCGGCCTGGCTCAGGAGAAGGTCGTCACCCGCTACAACGGCGACGGCCTGACGGAGTCGACCTCGGGCCTGACCTGGTACACGGCAGACGCCACTTACTCCCCCTACGGGGAGGCGCTGCGCACCGTCTCCGGCGCCCAGCCCTACCGCGTCTGGACGACGAACTTCGTCGACCCGCACACGGGCAGCCTCCAGCGCACGGTCACCGACCGCGAGACAGCGGGCCCGAACCGCATCACGGACAGCTCCTACTCCTACGACGCGAGCGGCACGATCACCTCCAACGCCCGCGCGCTGACCGACTCAGGCGGTTCGACGTGGGACACCCAGTGCTTCACGTACGACGTCATGGGTGAACTGGCGCACGCCTGGACGTCGAAGATTGTCCGGGCCGGCAACGGCACCGGCTGCAAGTCGGCGAACGGCACGACGTGGGGCCCGCGCACCACGTACGCCTTCTCCTCGGGCCCGGTGGCGGACGCCCCGGACGCGGAAGCCGACGCGACAGCCCCCGACTCGTCCCTCTCCTCCACGCTCGCGGCGGCGGCCCCGGACGCGGCCACGGTGGCCACGGGAGCGACGGCCTACCGCCAGTCGTACACCTTCGACTGGCTCGGCAACCGGGCGAAGACGACCGAGCAGGACCCGGCGGACGCGACGAAGAACGTCACCTCCACATACGGCTACGGCAAGACGGTCGCCCCCAATGGCACGGCTCCGTCGTCCACGACCCAGCCGCACACGATGACGTCGATCGCGTCCAGCGCGACCGGCAAGGGCAGCACCTACACGTACGACGCGATGGGCAACACGGAGACCCGCGACCTCCCGGACACCACCCAGAACCTGGTCTGGTCCCCGGACAACAAGCTGGAGTCCATCACCGACGACGGCAACAAGACGACGTACGTCTACGACGCCGACGGCAACCGCCTGCTGGAGAACTCGCCGACGGGCTCGACCCTCTACCTGGGCGAGACCGAACTGACGACGAACACGACAGGCACGATCACCCGGGCGTCCCGCTCCTACGCCCAGGCCAGCGCACCGACGGTGGTCCGCACGGCAACTAACGGTTCGACGACCGGACACAAGCTCAGCGTCCTGATCGCCGATCACCTCGGCACCGCGAACACCTCGGTGGACGTCGCAAGCGGCCAGACCGTCACCCGCCGCTCCTTCAAGCCATACGGCGATATCCGCGGCGCCAAGCCGACCACCTGGCCCAACAAGCGCAGCTACCTCGGTGTGGGCATCGACGACGCCGCCACTGGTCTGACACACATAGGCGCCCGCGAATACGACCAGAACTCGGGTCGATTCCTTTCGGCGGACCCGATCATCGACATCGCTGATCCGTTGCAGATGAACGGGTACGCCTATTCCAAGAACAGCCCCGTATCGCTTTCCGATCCGACCGGTCTGCGACCGGACGGCATCTGCGGTGGAAACACCTCAACCTGCGTTCCCAGTGACTCGGCGTCCGGGGCGAGCGTCAATTACAACGAATCCTGGACCTATAAGGGGACAGGCTGGAAGTGGCAGACGTACACCGAGAACAAGAAGGGCAAGCGGTACTACACCACCGCCGGCGTCAACTGGGGTCATGTCATTTATCTTCGCCCCAAGAAGGTGACGTGGACGGACTGGCTCGAAGTCGCCGGGGTGATTACTGGTTTCAGCGCCCCGTCCGATGCGGCGTACGGATACCAGGACATCAAGAACGGGGACTACCAGAACGCTGTCCTGGATGCGGCTTCGCTCATCCCGTACGTGCCTAATTTCCGGTCAGCCAAGCCCAAGCTGAAAGACTGCAAGTGCTTCCTGGCCGACACGGACGTCCTCATGGCGGACGGCAGCACGAGAGACATCGAAGACGTCACCGTCGGCGACATGGTCCAGGCCACCGACCCGGAAACCGGCGAAACCGGCCCTCGCAAGGTGACCCGCCTCATCCGCACCGAGGGAGACAAGTACTTCAACGAGCTGTCCATCGCCACAGAGGACGGCATCGAGAAGCTCACAGCAACGCACGAGCATCCCTTCTGGTCCCCGTCCGAACACGACTGGATCACAGCCGGCGACCTCAAGCCGGGCATGACCTTGCTCACCGACGACGGCGACACCGTCATCGTCACGGCCAACCGCTCGTTCACCAAGCAAGCGCTGACCTACAACCTGACGGTTGACGATCTGCACACGTACTATGTGCTGGCGGGCGAGACTCCGGTACTTGTTCACAACAGCAACGGCTGTCCCACTGGGAGGTTGTCGGATCCCCTGCCCAGGGGGATGAACAATAAGATCGCTTCGGCCTACGACGACGTGAGGGCAGGGCGGATTCCTTCGCACGATACGTACGGGGGACGTGAACACCCGTGGTGGGCAGGTTCTAAGGAGTACCGCGTGCCGGGCAGGCCTGAAACTGACAGAATCCTGGAAAAGGAGCTGCCGAACGGCGTCAAGGTATACGGCTGGACGTCCACGCATTACACGAAGATTCAACGCTTCAGTGCACCCCATTTCCCTGACTCGGGGTGGAATTAGTAGCTCTATTGGTTAACTGGTGCAGCGACTTGATTGTCGCTGCACCAGTTCCGGTTTGGGGATTAGGCGTGGCTGGCGAACTGCCCGTAGTGGGCAAGGCGGGCTTTCCGCTGTACGTGGTTTCGGATGAAGAGTCCGGGAGGGTGCTTGTTGCCGCTGAAGGAGTGGAGGGGTTTTTCGTCGCCCCGGAAGCAGAGTCGCCGGAAGTGGCCTTCCTGAGGGCCCATGAGGTCGAACAGGGTAGGCGGAGGGTCGAAGATGCAGTGATGGCGGTCATGAATCGTCAACGGGAGAAGATTGGCGAGTACTTCATTGGTCGGGCTGTGCTCGGAGACCCTGGCGTAGGGGAGCCAGGCGGAAATATTCCAAGAGTCGCTTTCCGGTTCTTTGGTAATCGTTGCGAGTATCCCGAAGCTGAGAGAATTTGGCCGCGTTGGGCATCAGGGGTTGCCCTGGAGAAGGGTGAATGGATTCGGTGGCCAGCGAACCATCAGGCCGCATGGCTGCACGTTGTTCAGAATTCCTGGTTCGCTTCGAATCGTAGGGCTGCTCGCTATGGAGTGGAGGACGTTGTCCACTTGGACGGTGGGCAAATTTCCACGAAGTCGGGGTTCTACTGCGCACTGGGCGAGGCGGTCAATGGCCCGGGCGGGTACTTTGGATCGAATCTTGACGCTCTCGCGGACTGTATTTCTTCGAGTTTCGGCGAGGGGCCCCTGGCGAGGATTATTTGGCGGAACTTTCAGACGTCTCAAGAATACCTTGATCATGCCTTCTTGGATTCGATTATGAAACTAATGCGAGAATTCCGCGTAGATCTCGCCACTTGCTGACTTTGGGGCGCGTGCGCGAGCAAATATGACGCCCCGCCAGATGGCATCTGGCGGGGCGTCTGGGCGGGGTGACGGCAGTAGTTGACGGCAACGTCAGCGGACGGCGGCTCCGACGAGGGGTGGTTCGTCGCCGTCGTCGGGCTTGCCGGTGATCTCGGCGGGGTTGCGGAGGGCGTGTCCGAGGAGGTCGATGGCGTCGCGTTGGAGGCGGAGCCTGACGTGGGCGTAGACGGTGGCGGTGACGCCGATGTGGGCGTGCCCCAGCAGCTCCTTGATCACAACGAGTTCCACTCCTTGTTCCAGGAGGAGGGTCGCGGTCGAGTGGCGGAGGTCGTGGAACCGGATGCGGCGAAGTTTGGCCCGGCGGAGAAGGGTGTTGAAGTGCCGGGTCAGGGTGGACCCTTCGAGCGGGGCACCATCGGGGCGAGTGAAGACGTAGCCGCTGTCCTTCCAGCCCGTCCCCGCCGCTTCGCATTCCTGGAGTTGTCGGTCGCGGTGCTGTGTGAGGGAGCGCTGGCACGGTGTGGGCAGGGCGATGCGCCGTTCTGAGCTCTTGGTCTTGGTCGGCAGGGCAGTCAGGCCGCTGGAGTTGGTGCGCTGGAGGGTGCGTCGGATGCTTGCGGTTCCGCCGACGAGGTCGAGGTCTTCCCAGCGCAGGCCGAGGAGTTCGCCCTTGCGGAGTCCGGTGTGGAGGGCGAGTTCGAACAGGGCGTGCAGCCGGTGGCCCTGGGCGGCGGTGAGGAGCTGGCGGGCTTCGTCGGTGGTGAGGGGTTCGAAGCGGCGGGGGCGGGGTGTCCCGATGCGGACGTTGCGGGCGACGTTGCGCGGGATTTCCTCCTCGCGTACCGCGTGCTCCAGGGCGGACTTGAGGACGGAGTGCACGTAGGCCAGGGTCAGCGGTGAGAGCCGCCTTGCGCAGCATTTTCCGGCGGCGCAGCAGAGGGGCTCATCGCGGTCGGCGTCGAGGCCGCGGGTGCAGCACTGGCAGGTGGTGCGGAGCTGGTTGAGCCAGGTGCGGACGTCCTTGGCGGTGAGCTTGCCGAGCTTCTTCCGTCCCAGGCCGGGGATGAGGTAGAGCCGGGCGACGGCGGTGTAGCGGGTGTGGGTGGTCTCGCGGAGCTGGTGAACGGCGGCAGCGTCGAGCCAGTACGTCAGGTACGCGGCCACGCTGCCCAGCGCGGACGGGACGGGGAGGCCGCGGTTGCTGGCGGCGATCTTCTCGGTGAGCTTGGCCAGGGCTTCCTTGCGGGTGGTGCCGTAGACGCGGACGCGCTTGCGGGTGTTGCCGGGGGCGAGGACGTATCCGGCGGCTTCCCAGCGGCCGTCCTTGCGCTGATAGACGGTTCCGTCGCCGTTGGCGCGCACGCGGCGGGAGGCGGGGGTGTCGCGGGGCGTGGTCATTAGGCGGCGTCCTGTTCGAGGCGGGTTCGGATGAAGTCGGTGAGGACGCGGGCGGGTATGCGGCGGGTGCGGCCGAGGGTGATCGAGGCGAGCTGGCGGGTGCGGAGCAGGTCGTAGACGGCGGTGCGTCCGAGTTGGAGGCGCTCCATGACCTGGGGAACGGTGAGGAGTTCGGTGCCGGCGGTCACGCCGCACCTCCCGCCTGGACGCCGCCGGTCGACCGGCGACCGGGGTGACCGGGTCGGTGACCGCCGGAGTGACCGAGGCCATTCGGTCGACGTCCGTCGGCCCGGGTAGGCCGCCTGGCTTCCAGGAGGTCGGCGAGGTGGGCGAGTTCCGGCAGGAGGCCGGTCCCGGCGTACTGCCAGTGCGAGATGACGAGGATCGTGTCCGCGCCGCCGCGCTGACCGGCCGTGTCGGCACAGTGACCGGCGATCAGACCACTGCGGTCATCGCGGTCACCGTGCCGGTCAGTGACCGGCTGCCCGCCGGTGGACACGTTGCTGCCGACGGCCGTCTGCTCTGCGCGCGGGCCGACGGGGGCCGGAGAAGCGGCGTCAGGTTGGCGGGTGCGCCAGGCGGTCCGCTCCGCGCGGAGGTGGGCGAGGGTGGTGGAGTAGTGGCGGGTGCGGGTGGAGAAGTGGCCTCGGAAGCCGAGCATGTGGGCCCATTGCCGCAGGCGGAGGTGGGCGTGCTGGGGCCTGGTGGCGAGGTGCCAGGCCGTGTGGATCATGCGGCGGGCGTGGTCGGTGATGTCGTACTGGGCGAGTTCGGCGAGTAGGCGGAGGCGGCGGTCGAGGGTGCCAGTGGTGGTCTCGGCGCCCTTGGTGGCGTACTTGGCGATGTAGGCGGCGACGTGCCGGTCGGTGACCGGTGCGTCGCCGGTGAAGTCCGTGCCGCGTACCGGCCGGACGTCGATCTGCCGCCCGAACCGGAACCCCAACCGCCCGACTCGAGGAGCCTCCCGGGACCCGGGCGCGCTCTCGGCGGACTGCCGCGGCTGGCCTTCGTGGTGGACGCGGGTGCGTGCGGCGGCGGCGCGGACGGCGTGGTCGAGGAGCTGGGTGGTGGCCCAGGCGGGCGGTTCGCTTGTGGGGCCGGTGGGTCCGTCGAGGCGGATGACGGCGTGGAAGTGGACCTGGCCGCGTTTTTGGTACTCGGCGACCTTGGCGTGGCGTGGTGCCGCAGGGTGCGCTGGGTGAGCCCGGCGGCTTTGGCGATCTCCCGTCGCAGGTGGGTGGTGAAGCGCGCCCACAGGGCGGTGGCATGCGCGTTCCACAGCACCGCGCCCGCGTAGTCGTAGCGCTTGGGGTCGAGCGGGGTGCCGAGGATCAGGTCGCCGTCGGCATGCCGGGCACCGCAATGGCAGTGGCCGGTGTCGGGCTGGTTGTGGACGGGGCCGAAGCCGGGGGCGGTAAGGGTGGCGAAGACGCGCGGGTGTGCGGCGACGCTGGTGGGGACGGTCTTGCCGCCGCGCAGTCCGGCGGCGATGAGTTGGTAGGTGTCGTAGCGGTAGACGGTCGAGCAGGCCTGGCAACGCGTCGCGCGGCGGTTGCCGCAGCGGACCAGCAGCTCACCCGCCGGGAGTCGGCCGGAGTCGAAGTGGTCGAGGACCTGGCCTGTGGCGGTGTCGATGCGGGTGCGCTGTCCGGTGAGGCGGATCGGGAGTGCGCAGCCGCCGAGGGTGCCGATCTGGCGTGCCAGCGGTGCGAGGTGGCCGGTGGCGGCGAGCTTCGCCAGCCTCCCGGTCAGCCTGGCCCGGCGCTCCAGCGCCGACCGCCCAACGGACGCCGGGTCGGTGGCGTTCGCCGGGCCGGTCGGCGTGGTGAACGCCGATGACAGACGCGTGCGAGCGGGAGCGGTTGTGCAGCAAGGGAATTGGAGCTGTGCGGACATGAGCGGATGAGCCTTTCGGCGGAAGGCGGAACGTGAGGAGGGGCGGCGCGGGGTGCGCGGGCAGGCCGAAGCGATCGGCTCACAGGGGAACGGGCGCCTCGTAGATGGGCGCGGACGCCGGACCCGCTGGGGTGGGTCGGCGTGGGCGCGGTGGTGATCACCGGCGGGTGCGTGACGTTAACATCGGCCCACCGGCGCATTCAAGTGCATCCCTCCTCATTCCTTTCTGTGGGTGGCATGGCGCGGGTAGTGTGGGGCCGGTCTCCCGGTTTGGTCAGACCGGAATTGGCTGATAGTGGGCGCGGAAAGGCAGGGGTGACCCGGTGGTTGCGGGGCGGCGCGGGCGCAGGCCTGCGGGCGGTGGAGTTCCGTTGACGTTCGAGGTCATCGCCGAGACCCTGCGGGAGCAGATCCGCTCCGGCGGGCTGAAGCCGGGGGACGCACTGCCGACGCAGACCGCGTTGATGCGGGAGTTCGGGGCCTCCAGCCTGACCGTGCAGAAGGCCATGGCCCTGCTGAAGCAGGACGGCTGGGCGGTCTCCCGCCCCGGTAAGGGTGCCTTCGTCGCCCACCACGACCACCGCGCCGATACTGATGACCTCGATCGCCCGGAGGTGACCGCACCCGCAGGTGGGACGGCGGCCCACGTCGAGGCGTTGGAGCAGGCGCTGGCCGACGCCGTCGAGCAGCTCGCCGACCTCCGTGCCCGCGTCGAAGCCCTGGAATCGGGTGGCACCGAGCGAGGCCGCTGAATCACCGTCCCAGGGCGGCGCGAGGAACGTGCGTTCAGATTTTCTCTGCGAGGTTCAAGGCGGGTCCCGCCCGTCAGGGCTGGCCGTCGTCGCCGACAAACCCCGCCGTCGGGCAAGCAGCCGACGCCCGTTCTGGGTGCCAGCGGGCGGCCGGACTCAGGCGTGAGCGGGGCTCAACCTGGTGCTCCCGGGAGCAGGTTGTGGGCGTGGAGTCCCTGCGCATCGCACAGCAAGTTGTCGCCTACGACCGCCCTACGGCCGGATCGTACGCACAGGGGCTGGCCAGGGGGCCGTCCCTCATGTTTGTCGCCGGTCTCACCGAGGGCGGTGGCCAGCTTCGCCTCCGGCGGGGAGCGAAGCTCCCCGCCACCCGTCGGGGGCCGCCCCCTCCCGCCCCGGCCCCGCGCCGCCAGACTGGGCGACGCACCAGCCCGGCCGTACGCTGCCTCTCCCGCTCGGGCCCGATCCTGCCGAAAGAAGCCGACCCTGCGACCGCCTCGGCAGGTTACCGCCGGTTTGCGGGTGGCGCCGTGGCGTCAGGACGAAGGGGGGAGTACGGGGGGTGCGACGCTGGAGTGGCTGCGATCGCGGCGACGGCACACGACCTGAACTACGAAGTCGCGCTCTCGCACCCCGTGCCTTATATCATCGGCGCTATGGACAGCGGGCGGTACTCGATCGAGATCGAGCCGGAGGTGCGGCTGTGGCTGGAGAACATTCCCGCCCATCACTACAAGCAGGCCGAACGCGTCGCCGACCTGCTCGCCGAGCAGCCCACCACGCTCGACGAACCGCACTCCCGCCACCTGGGCGGCAAGCTCCGCGAGCTGCGCTTCCGCCTGGGCGATGCCCATCAGCGGATCACCTACTGGCTGGCGCCCGGCCGACGTGTCGTGCTGCTCACCGTGTTCCGCAAGACCAAGATGCGCGAGCAGGCCGAAGTGGACCGCGCCCACGCCGCACAGCGATTGTGCGAGACAGAGCATGAAGCCGCCGCCGAGCACGACCTCTACAGCCGCGACCTCAAGGAGAACCGATGAACCACAGCGAATGGAGGACCCGTCGCCACCGCCAGCTGCTGGGCGAACACCTGGACGCCGACCCCGAGTACGACCGGGTCTACGAAGAGGCCGGCCTCGCCATGACGTTGGGCAAGGCCGTCTACGACCGGCGTAAGCAGCTGGGCCTGAGCGAGGCCGACCTCGCCGAGCGCATGCACGTCGACGTCGATGACATCGAAGGCATCGAGACGGCCACCGAGCTGCCGCCCATCGCGGTCATCATGCGCCTGGCCCGCGCACTGGACCTCACGGTGGACGTGCACCTCGCCGGCGGAGACGAGCCCACCGTCACCATCGTCGCCCCAGCGGCCTGAGGCGGGGAGGAACCATGCAGGACCCGCCTTCCGCGCTCGCCCGTGAGCTCGGGCAACTCGTCCACGACCGGCGCATCGAGCTCGGGCTGTCCCAGGCCGAGCTGGCCGAGCGGTGCGGGATGAAGCAGCCGCAGATCTCCCGCTTCGAAGGCGGCGGGACCGTGCCCACGCTTCCCCTCCTGCGCCGCCTGGCGCAGGCTCTCGGCGCCGACCTGACCATCAGCCTCACCCCGCACGACAAAGCCGCTTGACACGCATTCGGAATTCCTGGAATTCCCCAGGCGGTGTAGACCACTGACGGCAGTAGTGACGGCAACACCAGCAGACTCCAGCGCACAAGCACGAACATTCGGAGACTGTCAAATCGCCAGCTGACCAGCAAACTTGCAGGTAGGAGCGGCCTGGCCTGCACACGTACTATGTGCTGGCGGGCGAGACGCCTGTTCTGGTTCATAACTCAAACTGCCAGTTCTGGTCGCAGACCGACTACAACGGTCAGCGTATTTATCAGCGGGATGATCTGGTGAATCCGGACTATTTCTCACCTGCGGACAAGTACGGTCGAAGCAATCTCAAGAGAATGCAGCAGGGGCTGGCCCCGATGAGCCCGGACAACAAGCCGCTGAACCTTCATCACATGCTCCAGACGCAGGACGGGCCGATCGCCGAGGTGACGCACTCCATGCACTTCGGGAACTATAATCAGCTGCATTGGAAGGCGGGCACCAAGATCCCCAGCGGAATCGATCGCGACGCCTTCAATGCCTGGAAATCCCAGTACTGGAAAGACAGAGCGGCAGGATTTGGTGGATGATGAGCGCTGTCGACGCGGGTGAGCGAGTGATCCAGCTGGTTCGCGAGAACGACGACATCGCGAACCATGCCGACGGCTGTGACGCAGGGACGATGACCGCCGCTGAGAGTGATCTGGGTGTGGCTTTCCCTCCTTCGTACCGCCGTTTGATCGAAGAGTTCGGGACCTGGGATATCGCTGGCGAGGAATTCCTCGGCGTATATCAGACGCCCGCGATGGGGCAGAAACTGTTGGGTTCCGTAACGGAGACTCAGGATGCTCGAAGTCAATACGGAATGCCATCCGATCTGATCGTTGTAATGTTCGATGGAATGGGTGGCCTGATCGTCCTCGATTCCTCTCAAGTGGATCAGGAAGGTGAGTATCCCGTCCTCGTCTGGAACCCCGGAGTTGTCGACCGTGAGAGCATGGAGCGGCTCGGGGATGATTTCGGGTCCTTCGCGTTCGCCCTGTGTCAGCGAGCCGTAACGCGCTGGCGAGATTCTGGATGAAGCTGAAATCAAGAGAAAAGCGAGAAGCCTCGTCAGTGTTTTCTGGCGAGGCTTCTGCCGTTCTTGACGCTGAGGTTCAAAGGGTGGGGTGAGGCTTACGGAGGCTTCAGCGCGAGTCCGGTCTCGGCTATGAAGCCGTTGAGGATCTCGGGTCGGCGTTGGATGCCGCGTAGGCGGATCTTCTCGAGTGGGGTGAGGTCGTCGATCGTGCGGGTGCGAGGTTGGCCAGGGACTTCTTCAGGTCGGCTAATACGCCTTCGACGCGGTTGAGGTCGGGTGCGTAGGGCGGGAGCTTGACGATGGTCAGCCAGTCGCTGTTGCGGTCGCAGAACTCCCGCAAGGGCTTGGCGTGGTGGGTGCCGGCGTTGTCCCACACCATGATCAGCAGGGCAACCGCTCCGCGCGTGGACATCGCCCAGCCGGCAGGGAAAGCCCCCGGCCCCCTTGGAGGCCAGGGACGCGCTGCGGCCTTCGCGCAGGCGGCGGCGTGCCAGGCGTACGCCGACTTTCGCGACACCCATACCTGCGGGCCACCTCCGGCGGCCGCACCCCCTGCTCGAACATCTCCGCGGCATTGAAACGCACTGCTTCACGCTTCGCCCGCCCCGCGGCGGTCAGACCGCCGCCATTCGCATACTTCATGACGAGGAAGTAGCACCATCAACGCCCGCTGTCACCGCACCCTTTCAACCTCAGAAGCCGTATCTCAACCGAACGTGATCCCTTGATTCCTGCTGGTCAGGCATGGTTTCGCTCGGGTTGAGGGAGGCATCGCGACGTCTTGTGTCC